>NZ_JBLUXC010000096.1:0-7276 GCF_048276795.1 Aeromonas sp. PS2Canimalfood6 | reverse complement strand
CGGCGCTTACTGCTGAATTCACTGTCGGCGAAGGTGAGCTGATGACTCATGATGAACCCTTTTTCATGGCTCCAGATGACAAACATGATCTCATATCAGGGACTTGTTCGCACCTTCCATAGCGGCCCCATCAGTGCCGATATGCTGGAAATTTCTATTTCACAGGACAGAGGTTCGCCCTATCGGGGATATTGCACTTTCTATCCGGCAGGCACCTTCGTACCTGAACAGGCCGTCCCCATCCCTACCAGGCTGGTATTCGATTCGGTGGCTCATGGAGCGGGTTCACGGCACGCCATTCGCTGCGATCGCACACCGGTGGATATTCGCACCCTCGGAATACAGGACAATCAACCACCACAGGAGTGGAATGATCCCGTCAACGGCCAGGGCATCACCCGGTTTTACAAGCTGGCGCTGGAATTCGACCTGACCGATCCCATGGTGCAGCGCACCATGGGCGACGAGATGTGGGAAGGCGAGGTGGAACAAAGCGGCACCATCACCATCAAGGGGACCTGGCGCTGACCATGGAGTACAACATGCATCGTCTACTTTGGCCCTTGCTGGGCGGCTTGCTGGCCTCACAGGCCGCCGCCCTCGACATCGGCGCCATGACTCTTGCCATGGCGCCAGAGCAGGAGTTCATTACCAGAACCCTGACCAACAACAGTGCTTCACCCAAGCTGTACGACATACAGATGGAAAAAATCAGCGACCCCACGGCCAGAGGCAGGACACTGCCCACCGTCCCCGGTGAGCTGCTGTTTGCCCCCAGGCGCTTCACCCTGCACGCCAGACATGCCCAGAACGTCAAGTTCTACTACAAGGGGCCCGCCGATGACCATGAGCGTTACTACCGCATCACCTTCACCGAGTCACCGGCAGCCCAGGTGGATGAAGGCAGCCAGACGCAGCACCGGGGAACCGTCGAGGTGAAACTGGCCCTGCAGTCCATCCTGGTGGTGCGCCCGCGTCAGTCACGTTTTGCATACCAGTTGGACCCGGCACAGAGCGCCATCACCAATACCGGCAACACCTATTTCGAGTTCATGGTGAAACGGGGCTGCCAGCAGGCGGACAGCGAGGCGGACAGCAAGTACCTGCTGCCCGGGGAGACCTACCACAATCCCGGGATCAATCAGCCGGGCAACCAGAAGCTCATCGTCTACCAGTCCCGCTTCATCCCCGTGGGCAAGGATTGCTGGCCAGACTAGGTGCCCGACACCGGACGGTCAGCAATCCCCAGGGTCAGGAGGAGAGCGTCGCCAGCCTGGCCGCAAACCCCATGAAGAAGAGGCCGATAAGGCCGTTGCCGAGACGGGCCGCCGTCTGGCGCTGACGGAAAAAGCGGGCCATCAGGGTACCGCCGAAGATCAGCAGGGTCAGGTAGACGAAGCTCATCGCTTCCAGCATGCCAGCCAGCACCAGGTAGGAGATCCAGGTGTGGGCATAGCTGAAGTCGATGAACTGCACGAAGAAAGAGACGTAGAACAGGATCGCTTTGGGATTGGTGAGGCTCAGGGTGAGGGCCTTGGTAAAATAGCGCTCACCGGGATCCATCTCGGACGCCGGTCCCGCCTTTTTGGCGATGAAGTTCGCGTGCAGGATCTTCACCCCCAGATAAAGCAGGTAGATGGCGCCCAGATAGCGCACCAGGGTAAAGAGCAATGGGGTGGTGCGAATGAGGGACGCGATCCCCAGATAGGCGCAGAAAATGAGAATGGCATCGCCGACGAAGACGCCGAGAGCGGCGCGATAACCCGGGCCTATGCCGCGCACGGCAGCGGTTCGCAGCACGTAGAGGGAGTTCGGGCCCGGGGCGATGATGATGAAGAAGAGACCGACCAGATAGGTCCAGACGTTGATGACACCCAGGCTTTCGAACATGTTCCCTCCATGGCGGGTGATGGGCCGGATAACGGCGGCAGGCCTTCTATACTAATCCGCCCCGCGCCAAGCACAAGATCTGACCAGCCATCCACACGCCGTCAGCATGAACGGCCTGCGCGCCGCGCGAACGCAATCCGGGCGTTCGCCCACTTTGGTTATGTCCAGATACGCCGGGATAGGGCATGGTAGAGGGAGTGATCCCCCAGCCATGGACAAGACCTTGAGTACCGACACCCCGATCACCGCCCCGCCCGCGGTGGACAACCCGACTACCACCGCTTATCCGGTGATCGCCGCCATCAGCTTCTCGCACCTGTTGAACGACATGATGCAGTCGGTACTGCTGGCCATCTATCCCCTCCTGAAGCTGGGGCTCGATCTGTCGTTCACCCAGATAGGTCTCATCACCCTCACCTACCAGTTCACGGCCTCGCTGCTGCAACCCCTGATCGGCCTCTATACCGACCGCAGACCCATGCCCTACTCCCTGCCTCTGGGCATGGGCTTCACGCTGGTGGGGCTGCTCTACCTGTCGCAGGCAGGCAGCTTTGGCGCCGTGCTGTTGTCGGCCATGCTGATCGGCATGGGCTCCTCCGTCTTCCACCCGGAATCCTCCCGGGTCGCCCGCATGGCGGCCGGCAACCAGCCTGGTCTGGCCCAGTCTCTGTTCCAGATCGGCGGCAATCTGGGATCGGCCATCGGCCCCCTGCTCGCGGCGCTCATCATCGTGCCGAAGGGACAGGGCAGTGCGGCCTGGTTCTCGTTGTTCGCACTCATCGGGGTCATCGTGCTCAGCTTCGTCGGCCGCTGGTCCAGCCACCATGCCGCCAGCTTCCATCGGCGGATGAGGGCCCATGCCGGCACCGGCCTGAGCCGCCGCCAGATTGGCTGGTCACTGGCCATCCTCGGTCTGCTGATGTTCTCCAAGTTCTTCTACATGGCCAGCCTGAGCAGCTATTACACCTTCTACCTGATGGACAAGTTCCACCTGTCGCTGGAGAGCGCCCAGCTCTATCTGTTCGCCTTCCTGTTTGCCGTCGCGGCAGGGACAGTGCTCGGCGGGCCGCTCGGCGATCGCATCGGTCGCAAGCGGGTGATCTGGATCTCCATCCTCGGCGTCGCTCCCTTCACCCTGCTGCTGCCCCACGTCGACCTGTTCTGGACCTCGGTGCTGTCGATTGTCATCGGCCTCATCCTGGCGTCGGCCTTCTCCGCCATCCTGGTCTACGCCCAGGATCTGGTACCCGGCAAGGTCGGCACCATTTCCGGCCTCTTCTTCGGCTTCGCCTTCGGTATGGGAGGGATAGGGGCCGCCCTGCTGGGCAGATTGGCCGATGCCACCAGCATCGAAACCGTCTATCAGGTCTGCGCCTATCTGCCTCTTATTGGCCTGCTGACCGCCTTCCTGCCCAATATCAGGAGAGGCTAGAGGCCAACCGGCAGCCAGCGACCGACCATAAAAAACGCGGCCTGAGCAGGCCGCGTCTGGTTCCATCACTCGGGCCGCCTGACACGGCCATATCCGCTCGGACTCATCCGCCGAGCCTCTTTGTCAGCAATACGGCCTCTCCCCCAGCCCGACGACCGGACCCACTGGAAGTTGTCACCCGAGAGGCCGCTGACGGGACCATTCACAGCATGGATGCGGCATCCCTCAGCAGTACTGGCCTGCCACCCAGCCCGACGACCAGGCCCACTGGAAGTTGTAACCACCGAGCCAGCCGGTCACGTCCACCACTTCGCCGATGAAGTAGAGGCCGGGCACGGTGCGCGCCTCCATGGTCTTGGAGGAGAGCGCGTTGGTATCCACTCCCCCCAGGGTCACTTCGGCGGTGCGATACCCTTCGGTGCCGTTGGGCAGGATCTGCCAATCCCCCAGCAGGGTGGCCACCGCCTCCAGCTCCCGTTCGTTGTACTGGCGCATCGGCTTGCTCACCAGCCATCCCAGCTCCACCAGCTTGTCGACGAAGCGCTTGGGCAGCTCGCGCCCCAGCACGGTTTTCAGCTCCTGGGCAGGATGGGCCTGGGCCCAGGTCTTGAGGGTCTCTGGAATGTCGAGATCCGGCAGCAGGTTGATGTGAATCTTCTCCCCCGCCAGCCAGAAGGAGGAGATCTGCAGGATGGCGGGGCCGGAGAGGCCGCGATGGGTGAACAGCATGGCCTCCTTGAAGCGGGTGCCGTCCTCGGCGGTCACCGCCACCGGCAGGCTGACCCCCGCCAGATCGGCGAAGGCCTCCTTGTCGGCCTGATGCAGGGTAAAGGGCACCAGCCCGGCGCGAGTCGGCAGCACGGTGAGGCCGAACTGCTCCGCCAGCTTGAAGCCGTAAGGGGTGGCACCGAGTTTCGGCATGGAGAGGCCGCCGGTGGCGACCACCAGCGACGAGCAGGCGATCTCCCCCTTGCTGGTGTCGAGCACGAAGCCTTCATCTGTCTTGCTGACGGTGAGGATCTCGGTCTGGAACTGCAGGGTCACGCCAGCCCAGTCGCACTCGGTCAGCAGGATGTCGACGATATCCTTGGCGCTGTCGTCGCAGAAGAGCTGGCCCAGCGTCTTCTCGTGGTAGTTCAGGCCATGCCTGTCCACCAGATCGATGAAATCCTGCTGGGTATAGCGCGCCAGCGCCGATTTGCAGAAGTGGGGGTTGGCCGAAAGGAAGGCATGGGGACCCGCCTGATGATTGGTGAAGTTGCAGCGACCGCCGCCGCTGATGAGGATCTTGCGGCCCGGCTTCTTGGCGTTGTCGAGCACCAGCACGGAGCGACCCCGGTAGCCAGCCTGGGCCGCACACATCAATCCGGCCGCCCCGGCACCGATCACCACCACATCCACCTGTTTCATCGTCACTCACCCATCAAAAGAAAAACGGCCCCTTTACCTTAAAGGACCGTCATTGTACCCGGCAGACACCAGCACAGCGGTACAAGGACACCTGCAAATAGAAAACGGCCCCTTTACAAGGGGCCGTCATTGTACTGACTGAACACTAAGTGTCCACGACTATCAGGCGTTGCCGTCCATGATGCTGGCCGGGGCGCCCTTGGCCAGCTCGGCCAGCTCCTTGTCGATGAAATAGAGGCCCTTGCCATCCTCGCCCACCAGGCTCAGACGGTCGACGATGCTCTTGAACAGCTTCTCCTCTTCGTGCTGCTCGGCCACGTACCACTGCAGGAAGTTGAAGGTGGAGTAATCCTGGGTGGTGAAGGCGACATGGGCCAGACCATTGATGCACTTGGTGATGTGATACTCGTGCTCCAGGGTGGTGCGGAAGATGTCACCCAGGGACTTGAATTCATGGGGAGGCGCTTCGATGGCCCCCAGCACCGGCATGGCGCCGGTCTCGCTCACGTAGGTGAACAGGCGCTCCATGTGCTGGCGCTCCTCGACCGCATGCTGGCGCAGGAAGGTGGCGGCCCCCTCGAAGCCCTTGTCCTCGCACCATGCGCTCATCTGCAGGTAGAGGTTGGAGGAATAGAATTCAAGATTAATCTGCTCGTTCAACTTCTCGATCATGGCTTTGGCCAACATGATGATTCTCCACTGTGATTTGCCCACGATTGTCGCCACTGTTGCATCCTGACGCAACCAGAGACAACCGACGCACCCCGCAGTTGCGACGACTTTTCACCTCATCCTCTCCCCCATACGGTTATAGAGAAGCAAAGAAACATGGTGTAGGTGACATCAGCCATTATGATGGCGCCATTGGTCGGGGAAAGGATTCAATGAGATTCATAATGGCACTGGCGCTGCTCTGGATGACCCAGTTGCAGGCAGCTCCCTCCTTGCTGAAAGAGGCTGAATTGCAGGCGGCGCGCGATCCCGTCGGCTATCTGCAGCGCCTCGACGCCAGTCCCCAGCAGGATATGGAACTGTTCTACGCCAGGTCCCTGGCCCAGGCAGCCCTTGGCCGCTATCCACAGGCACAGCGCGACAATGCCCGCGCCCGCGGTCTGGCCAATGCCCAGCAGGAGACCCTTCGCCTGCTCGACTTCCGGTTGCAGCAGATTGCCCTGACCCTGGATGCCGATACGCCGGATCAGGCGCTCGATCTGCTCACCCAGCTCTGGCCAGCGGTCCGGCATCACCCCAGGCAGGTCTCGGAGTGGCATGCCCTCAACGGGCTCGCCCTCTACCGTACCCAGCAGATGAAAGAGGCGATCCTCGAGCTCAAGACCGCCTATCACCTCAAGCAGAAAGAGCCGGGTTCCATCCTCTCCACCTTGCAGTGCGGCCGTCTGCTGATGACCCTCGGCAACCTCTATGCGGACCTCAATCTCTACCGTGAGGCCGAGACCTATTATCAGGATGCCCTCGGCCAGATGGTGCAGCTCAACGAACCCAACAGCCAGGCCATCATCCGGGCCAACATGGCCAGGCTCTACATCGACATGGGCCAGCCTGCCAGAGCCAGCCAGTTGCTCGATACCCTGCTGGCCACGCCGAGCCTGTCACCCCACTATCGTGCCATCGTCCTCGGCTACCAGGCCATGGTGTTCAACGCACGGGCGGACTGGCACTCAGCCTGGCGCAGCCTGGAGGAGGCACAAGCCATCTATGACAGGCTGGATAGCCCGCAGGCGGCCTCCCGTCTGACCGAGATCCGGGCAAGAACCCTGCTGGGTCGTGGCGAGAAGCAGCTGGCCCTGCAACTGCTGATGGAGCACACCGTCCCTCTCTCCATGGATGGTCGGGCGATGCAGGCCAGGTTGCTGGCCGATCTGGGCCGCTACCCCGAGGCCTACGGGGCCATGACCCGCTACATGCAGTACTACAAGCAGCACTTCAACCAGACCCTGAGCCAGCACGCGGCCGCCTTCCAGGTCGAGATGGATCTGGCTCGCAGCGAGGCCAGCAATCGCGCGTTGCAGCAGGAAAACGAGAGCAAGCGCCAGCAACTGCTCTACCAGCAGAGTGCCCGCTACTACCAATTGCTGCTGCTGGTGCTGCTGGCCGTCGCCCTGATCCTGCTCGGGCTCACCACCCGCAGGCTCCACCGCAGCTCGCGCCACCTCTACAAGCTCGCCACCTTCGATCAGCTGACCGGGCTGCCCAACCGGCGCGCCCTGCTGGAGAGACTGGGTCAACAGTGGCTGCACGAAACGCCCCTGACCCTGCTCATCATCGACATCGATCACTTCAAGCAGATCAACGACAAGCATGGTCACCAGGCGGGGGATCAGGCTATCCGGCAGTTGGCCAGGGAGCTCAAGAGCTGGGCACCGGACCAGCAATTGATCGGGCGCTGGGGCGGGGAAGAATTTGGTTCTTCGCGGGATCTTGGGGAAGTGGAAGTTGACAGACAGGGTGCTGGTAAACTGGCTGTCTCCAAACACACCACCACCATCACCCTGCTGTCGCCGTGCATCATATTGATATTGCCTC
>NZ_JBLUXC010000095.1:0-7575 GCF_048276795.1 Aeromonas sp. PS2Canimalfood6 | reverse complement strand
TTGTACTGCTGCCAGTTGCTGATCTTGTGCTTGGACTTGCCCATCTGATGCTCTCGGAGACTGCGCTACAGGATCAGATCACCGAGATGACAGATAGTTCCCCGATTTGAGCAACAAGGCCGTCCCGAGGCAGTCACCCACCGGGAGGCAGATCGCAAAGTGCACCCGATGCACTTTCCCCTGGTTACTTTTCTTCCTATTCATGGCGATGGAGGGCGATTTCCGTTAAAATCACCGGTTTTTGCCGAGCCTGGTTTGCCGACGTTCCGCCACCAGGTCGACACAGGATGAATTCCACCATGCCAGTGAGGCAGGATCCGTCATGAACAACTACTTCCGGGTGTTGGGCGTCAAGTCCAATGCCAGTGAAAACGACATCAAAAAAGCCTATCGACGGCTGTCGAACCAGTACCACCCCGACAAGCTGCACGGGGCGAGCGAAGAAGAGAAAGAGCAGGCAGCCGCCCGGCTGCACCAGGTAAAGCAGGCTTATGAAGTGCTGTCCGATCCGAAACAGCGGGCCGCCTTTATCAAGGATTTCAACAACGTCATCGTGACCGATCCTGCTGCTGCCATGCAGGAGATGTGGGACCAGTTCTACCCCTGAGCCACCAGGCAAGAAGAGCGACTATGCAAAAAAAATGGGACCAGGCACGGCTCAAGGCCCTGCAAAGCGATGCCAGCGAGAACATCGAATCCTACCGGGATCAGGATGACCCCAAGGGGCTCGAGCAGTTCACCGACCAGATGAAGGCCCTGCTGCTGGCCGACATGAGCATGCTGGAGTTCATGCCCGAATACCTGCCGCTCGCCCTCTATGGCCGGGTGCAGTTCCCGCCCAAGGCCAAGTCGCAGTGGAACAAGTGGCTCGCCAGCGGTGAGCAGCCCTCCTGGGACGAGTTCAAGGTGAGCGTCGGCTTCAGCAACGCCGTCCTGCCGCTGGTCAAGGCGGTGCGGGCACAGAGCGAAGATCAGCTGATGGAGGCCTGCGCCGTGCTGTTCCTCCTGGACAACCCGCTGCCCCGCGGCAGCCACCGCGGTGATGACGACTATGAGTTGCGGGACGAAGAAGAGGAAGACGGGGAAGATGCCGACGCCGACTACCACGGCGGCAGTGACCGCTATGGTGATGACGACAGCGATCAGGATATGTACGACGAAGTCCGTTTCTAATTGGGGCAAGGCATGAGCAACAGTCTGATAGAAATTACCGCCATCGAGATCAAAGAGCTGGCCGTCATCGAGCCGAAGCAGGCCAGCGAGAAGTTCGAGCTGATCGCCAAGACCATGTCTGACGACCAGCTGGCAGAAGTGATTGAAAACATTGATATCGTTACCCTGACCCAGATCAACGGCCAGCACGACATCTCCTTCCCCTCCATCATCTCCGAGCTGATGACCCCGGAGCGGATCCGCGACATCGTCTGCCAGCAGCCCCTCTACTGGGAAGAGGCGATCAAGAACAACGCCGACGAGCTGCAACAGCACACCTTCGACTTCCTCAACTACTTGATCCGCACCCAGGAGAGCGAAGCCAAGCAGCGGGAGATCCTCGAGTGCGTGGCCGAGGATCCGGCCGGCCTCTTCTACCTCGCCATCCCCTTTATCGAGTTTTATCGCGGCGATCGCTATGAAGAGGACGAGGGCTATCGCGACGTGCTGCACGCCGAAGAGGAAGATCTCGAAGAGTCCCTGCGCTACAGCGAGCGCCAGCAGGCAGAAGACAGCCACGACTACGCGCTGGACGACCCCCGCAGCCTCTTGATGCTGATCCGCGAGCTGGCCCCCGAGGTGGAAAAATCCATCAAGTCGCTGCTGCGCAACGAGCACTCCACCTGGGACGGCATCATCAACAAGTTTGCCGCCGAGCTGGTGATGCAGGCCAAAGAGAAGAACAAGGTCGAGGAAGACGAGTACGGTGACGTCGACGACATGTTCAGCTTTCTGGATTAAGGAGCCCATTCATGCAGTTAGTCATTCGCGATGCCAACCAGGGCCCCTTTCTGACCCAGGTGCTGCGCTTTGGCCGCGACAACGAACTCTTGAGTCAGCAGCAGCTGGCCGCCATCAAAGGCAAGGCGGTGCTGATGAGCCTCAAATTCGCCGACAAGTACTACAACAAGTACAAGATGCACCTGCTGGAGCAGGCCGCCCACGACGTCATCGGCGTGGTGAGCCTCGGTCTGCAGGAGCTATCCCAACGGGATCCGGCCAAGGCCCTGGCCCTGTTGCAGGCGCCGGAAGGCCCCATCAAGCCGTTCCAGAAGGGCTGGTCCATGCTCATCACCGTCAGCCCCAAGCAGGCTGGCAACAGCCTCTACGGTGACGTGGATGCGCGGCTCTTGGACAAGATCTCCAGCCCCCCCGACATTGAGGAGTGGCAAGGGTGGCAGGAGTACGAGAAGGCGCTGACCGAGCACAACAAGAGCCGCCTGATGGCGCTCATCGACCAGCACTTCTTCGCCTGCGAGAGCGACCACCCCACCATGGAGGACAAGCTGGCCGAAGCGCTGCTCTATCGCATCCTCTGCGGCAAGGGCAGTGGCGCCGCCCCCCTCAAGGTGAAGCAGGATCTCAAGCGCAAACTGGCGCGGGAGATTGAGCTCGACGAGGGCTGGTACGACACTGACTACCTCGCTGCCCAGCTGGCCCTGATGCTGAGCGCGCTGCCCGCCGACATGGCCGCCGCCCTGCGTCAGGAGCTGAGCCCGGGCTTTGTGCCCAACCTCCTCCATACCCTGGGGTTTGTGCGTCAGTACCAGCAGTTGCAAAAAGAGGACGCCTCGCCGGAGAAGCTCGACAACATGGAGATGCGCGCCGGGATCCGCCACCCCCTGCTCGGCTGGCCCCTCTACCACGACTTCTAAGGGGCCATACCCCCTTGCAGGACGGCACTTGCCTCTCCTCCCACAACGCCCGGCTTGCCGGGCGTTGTGCTATCCAGCGTCCCGTTTTCAGCACAAGCCCTGGCCGTGAACACCGAGCTCGGCAGAAAACTACCCCGTAAGCGTCATTGGCCCCATTTTTGACAGGGATATAATCACTCCCCCATACCAGAGCCGGGGAGCAAGGCCGTGAGCAGAAAGCCCGACAGGATCACCGCGATGCAGCAGATCATCGACGCCGTGAAGGCGGAGTTTCCGCTCTACCAACCGAATACCTTCAAGTGCGGGCCTGACAACACCTGCATCGGCTGCCCCAAGAAGCTGATGGAGCTGGTGGATACGGACCTCTGCTACTGGCAATATCAGATCGATCGCGGCATCCCGCCCTCCTTCGACGAGATCCAGCGCTTCGGCAAGATGTGCAAGAACATCCACCGGGCCCTGGTGCGCAATGGTCGCATCCCCGCCTGAGCGCCCCATCACAGCCAGGACTAAGGCCCCCGCCGGCAACACCAGAGAGGTAGAGAGCATGACCCAGGAGAGGATACAGACCCGCTACACGTTAAGTGGCCCCCTTGCCAGCCACGCCGAGCTGGAGCAGGCTATTGCCCGGACCATTGAGGCCTACAAGCAGGACTTCTTCCCCCTGCTGGAGCGGCTGGTGGATGTGGGTGACAGCCGGGTCAAGCTCAGCCAGAAAGATCCGCTGCGGGTACTGGGGGTGGAACTCAACGAGGCTCACACAGGCGGCAGTGCGCGCCTCAACTACGAGTCCAACTTCGCCGAGAGCTGCCGCCTTATCGACGAATACGACCAGCACCAGACCAGCGTGGCTTTTACCCTCGACGGGGATCAGCTCGTCTTCGATCTTGAGCTGCCCATTGCCTGGAACGTCGACAACTAGGGCCACTCCCCGCCTTCGCCCTGCCCATCACAAGAAAGGAGCCTTGCCGGCTCCTTTGTTACTGACTCACCGCATCGCGCGGCTCGTCCCGCCCTCTGCGTCACCCCTCGGGTGAGCTCAGGTAAGATAGTAACGCCACGACCGGACCGGCTCGGCGTAACCGACCCGGATGCAGAAGGGCGCCAGATCGTGATTGGCCTGCTCCAGGCTGAGGGTCTGGTGGGTATCCTCGTAACCGTTCACCGGGACGGTGTTGACAGCACCAACTCCTCCGGGAACGGGTAGTCGGTTTTCTCGATGCAGGACCTGACAACTGCCCTCAGCCACTCCTGCGGGCAGCGGCCCAATCGCTTGGCCGTCTCCACCAACGATAGGATACGCTGCCTGAACTGCTCGCCTCGATGCGACCAGACGCCATAGCTTCCCTTGCGCCACAGCACATAGCCACGCAGCGCCCGCTCCGCTTCATTGTTGGTCAGCGCTATCTCGTCGTTTTCCATAAAACGCCATAGCATCTCATCGTCCTTGAGCAGTAACTGGCAGCGCCCACGGTAGCGCTTGGAACACAGTACAGTACACTGCCCCGCTCCAGCTGCCTTCGCCAGCTTTGCCGACATCGCTGCAACCTTCGCTGGTACTGCTCCCGGCTTAAGCAGCCTTGTTCATAGCCATGCCGGGTTCTGAACACCGTGTCAGCCAGCAGTACCAGCCGGGCTCCGATAGGCTGGTTGACGGCGTCGCTACTCTCGGCAATCGCCGCCACGTTGCGCAGCACATGCGCCCAGCACAGTTGGCGCTGGGCGCTGTCGATGAAGCGGTATCCCGCATACTGGTCGGTCACCAGCACCCCATCAAGCTCACTGCCCAGCAACCGCTTCGCTGCCTCCTGACCGCGGCCAAACGCCGTCATGAAGCAGACCGCGACCTTGCTCAGGGCCAGCCACATCCAGCGTCGCTCACCGCCCCGCTGGTGCCGGGTTTCATCGGCATGGATGATGGCGGCAGACTGCACTTGCTGTTTGATGGCTTGGTGGGTCGGGGTGAGCATGGCGCTGACCCGGCCTTGTGCTTCACTGATGGCGCCTCGGCTAAAGCTCAAACCGAAGTGCTGCTTGAGCTGCTGCTGTATCTTGCTGATGCTCTGGTGGAACTGACCACTCTGCAAAGCGATATAGCTCAGCAGATTAGCCCCCATCTGGCTGTGGCTCACCGTATCGGGCAGGGCTGCTTCACTGGTGGTGACGCACCCACGGCAGGTGCCCCGATACAGCTGATGCTCTGTCACCACATAGCTGACCTCGGGCAGGTCAAACACCTGATGAACCCGGTAGGGCTTGTCATGGGACACCACCTGCTCACCACAGCAGGCGCACTGCCGGGCAGGATAGTGTGGTATTGCCGTCAGTCGGTCGTCCTCAGGATGACGTTCACGCCGCTGCCCCTTGTGGCCAGGCTGGGCACCACGAGCCTTGCCGGAAGCGGGGCGCTTGCGCGCAGGCGGGGTCCCCGAGCCATCAGTGGAGGGGGGCTTGGAGGAGTTATTGCTGTTTTGGTTGAGGCGGTCTTCAAGCTCGGCGATGCGCGCCATCAGCTTGTAAATCAGCTCGTTGGCTTGCTCGAGGGTCAGCGGCAGGCCGGGTGGTGGCGTAATGGGTTTGCTCATGACGTGATGGTGCCAAGCTGGCGGGATCAGGCAAGGGGCAACAGTGGATCAAGGGATGATCGTCTCACTTTTTCCTGTCAATGCCATCTGGGTGAACAGTTACCTCCCCACGATGTGAGCACACGCCGTAGCTCCCTTTGCGCCACAGCACATAGCCGCGCAGCGCGCGCTCGGCCTCATTATTCGTCAGCGGAATATCGTCATCACTCATAAACCGCCACAGCATCTCGTCATCCTTGATGAGCCACTCGCAGCGCCCCCGATAGCGCTTCGAGCAGAGCAGCCGTCCTTGCGCTAACTGCTTTAACCAGCTCTGCCGATAGCGCCTGAGTCGGTGCTGATAGCACACCTTGCTCAAGGTGCCAGTCTCATAGCGATGGCGAACCCGAAACACACTGTTGGCCAGCAGCACCAGCCTGGCACCGATGGACTGATTAACCTGCTCGCCACTTTGGGCGACGGCAACCACGTTGCGCAGCACATGGGCCCAACAGAGTTGGCGCTGACTCGAATCGACAAACCGGTAGCCAGCATACTGGTCCGTCACCAGCACGCCGACCAGCTCTGACCCCAGCAGGCGCTTGGCTGCGTCGATACCACGGCCGTAGGCGGTCATGAAGCAAACCGCTATCTTGCTCAGTGCCATCCACATCCAGCGCCGCTCGCCGCCCCGTTGATGGTGGGTCTCGTCGGCGTGGATAAGTGAGGCCGACTGGACCTGCTGCTTGATAGCTTGGTGAGTGGGCGTCAGCATGGCACTGACCCGTCCTTGTGCTTCGCTGATGGCCCCGCGACTAAAACCCAGACCAAAGTGTTGCTTAAGCTGCTGCTGTATCTGGGTGACACTCTGATGGAACTGACCACTTTGCAGCGCGATATAGCTGAGCCGATTCGGGCCCATCTGGGTGTCGCTGACCGAGTCAGGCAGTGCGGCATCCACCGTGTGAATGCACCGGGTACAGGTGGCGCGAAACAGCTGATGCTCGGTAACGAAGTAGCTCACCTCTGGTAGGTCAAACACCTGATGCGCTCGATAAGGTTTGTCATGCGCCAGCACGTTGCCACCACAGCAGGGGCAATCCGATGCCGGGTAGTGAGCTTCCACGGACAGACGGGCATCGTGCGCATGGCTCATGGCGCATCCGCCGCTGCCCTTTGTGGCCAGGCTGTGCACCGCGTTTTTTACCGGAAGCCGGACGCGGCCTGGCCGGTTGTGCTGCCAGGGCCATCACTGGAGGGCGGCCTGGAGGAGTTGCCGCTGTGTTGATTAAGGCGCTCCTCCAACTCGGTGATACGGTCCAGGAGCTTGTATATCAGCTCGTGGGCCTGTTCGATAGTCAGAGCGTTAACCGCTGGTGTCGAGAGCTTTTTGGTCATGCCAGCAAGCATGCAATACGGGCGGGATCATGCAACAGGCTGATTGCGATCAAGAGACGATCGTCTCATTTTTCCTGTCAAGCCACTCTCGGTGAACGGTTACGGTATCCTCCTGGCACCACTGCACGAACTCGCCGCTGTTGAAGCTGTAGTGATCCCCGTGAAAGACCCCGTGGGCCTCGATCAGTCCGATGGCTTTGTCGATCTCCATGATTGGCCTCCTGGCACTGTGCTGCTCTCTTTAAGCTTAGCGAGCAGGAAGGCGTAGGGTCGATTAGCGCAGCGTAATCGTCCACGCCATCGGCACCGTGGTGATTGGAATAAAGGAAGATAAGAGGGGTCGCAGCGAGACAGTGGAAGCCGGTTTTCGCGAGCGTCTGATTACGCTTCGCTAATCAAACCTACGGCCCTTTTCGATCTTGAGCTGCCCATACAGTGGGATTTCGACAACTGATTTATAGCGGTGCAGTTCTCCCTGTTGATGACACCCAACGGTTACTTTCCCTCACCCTGATCCTCTCCCAATGAGAGAGGCGGTATGCTATTCACATCAAGCGTAATAAGCACAGAGCAAGCCATATTGTTCATTGCACCTTACGTGCTTAATCGTCAGAATAGTTGTATCTCCGACATTCCGCACCTGATTTAGGAATAAATTTGCCGATAGCGCTCACCCAATACCTCCAAAATGATCTGCTGGTCTCCTGTTAGCTCCGTTACTTGTGGCGGAGCTTCTCCCAGTCGAT
>NZ_JBLUXC010000094.1:0-7977 GCF_048276795.1 Aeromonas sp. PS2Canimalfood6 | reverse complement strand
ACGCGCTCAAAACGCCGCTCAGGCGTCCGTTTTTGGCTGGGGTGGTCGTTTTCGCGTGCAAAAAACGTGATTTAACATAAAAGGCGTTATGCGCACCCCCAAACCGGGGGCCGTTCACCAGTTTGGGGGCTGGCGAACTTGAGCAAGGCGCTGGCCGAGTAGAGGAGCAGGCGAAAGAGGTCACGCAGGGGCGGAAGCACGAGTTGGAGCGTGAGCTGGGATTGTCGTTATGTTTTTTGTGTCACACAACCAGATGGCTAACGGTGTGGTTTTTCGCAAATTGCGATATTATTAACTTTAAAATCAGCTAGTCTCAGCTTTAATTTTTATAAATTTTAGTGTTTATTTTTCTTTAAAAAGTTAATTATTTTTGAGGTATTAGATGTTTAAAGGTATAAGACTTGCTTTGTTGGCTTTAATCCTCTCCATAAACCATGCAAATGCCAGTATTCCTCTTCCATCCGGGGAGATGCCCTTCAAGGTAGATACTGAAAATAGGAAGATGCTTGTGTGCAATTACTTTGGTCTGGAGCTTCAGAAGCAGGGACGCTCTGGCCAATATAATGGTTCCATATCAAGGCGGATGATTGGAAACGACCTAATTTACTGCCTTATTGTTTTCATAAATGAGCATCCTAACGGCTATGTTAGTCAGGTGTTTTATTCTGTGACCGGAAATACAAGCAATGGAACCTGGGAAGCCAAAATGGAAAGGTAATGCATTTGAAATACATTCACTTCGCCACTAACAGAAATCCTAAGGAAAATACAATAAAGCAAGGTTTGCTGCTTAGTAAAAAATTTATAGAATCACCTCGGTGGACATTGCTTTTCTCAAAGGAAAACCATTCCAATGCAAGTGATAATGATTTTTCCTTTAACGGAACCAAAGTTTGGCAGGATGTAAGGTCTGGTTTGTTAGTCGTTGAGTCATATTCAAGTAATCGCAATGGCGTGGTAAATTCGATTAGCTTTAAAGAAACTGCAGAGTGGCCAGAATCAACAAGCGAAACCAAAAATGCAGAACCGCCGTTTTAGCGTGATGGGATTGCATCCTAGATGCGTTACTACTGTAACGTACTCGTGATGGTCGTGGTGGAGCCAGTTGTTCATGGCATCGGTATCAACTCAGAAGGTGAGTGAGCCACGGTTAATCAGAGACCTGTTGTATTGAGGCCAGTTGGTGATGGGATGAAGCGCCTTGCCCATGAATGCTGACTTGAAGGGGATGGTGGTGATCAGATCACCGCCTCCTCAGTTAGTTCCACCAAGCCGCATCGATTTGGGCAACACGGGCGTATCAGGTCAACCTCAGTTACAGTGGTAAACCCCGCAGCCCATTGCTTCAGGGAGTCTACTACTTGATGATGTAGGCCAATCATATCTCCTCGTAAGGATCAGCATCAATAGCACGTCCAGTGTCGTCCCAGTCTGGATCTTCCTCACCAAACTCGGGCAGCACATCCTCAAACATGTTGTCCTCGTCTTCAGGGTAATCAGATTCAAATTCACCGTACATCTTTCACTCCAAGTTTGATCTAGGGGTTGGCACACCCAAGCGTTTATTAAACACACACGCAGGATTTTACAGGTTGAAGTTCAACTGCTGGGCTCATTGAGCGAATCAACTCTTAATGAGTTGCACTACAGATCACTTAATTCTGTTGGGGTCGTTTTGAATTTACCGGTTTGCTTGTTTACGTGATGGAGTTCTTGTGACTGGAAATCACCCATATGCTGACCGTCTAGGAACATCGCAACATTATACTGTATTAAGCAGACCCATTCCGTTTGAGTTCCCATGCTTTTAATGACTTTTAATGCAGAAAAATAGTTGCCAGATTTATTTTCACCTTCATCCTCAATCGTGGCAATATTGGCATACCTGTCCCCAAAAGCGGTGCACTGTTCGAATGCAGGCCCAGGAATATATTTGCCATCGACCATTTTTTCTTGAGGCCAATCAATCCCCAAGTCACCCGCGAATGCACTTTGAGAAAGCATGGAAAAATAACATGCCAAAGTAATAAATAGTGCTCGTGGCAAATGCATGATAATTCCTATATGTTGCTCAGTAAAAATAGATATTGGCTTGGCGCGTTTTGTACTATTCAGTGCCTTGTAGATTACATTATATATCCTGAATGGATACTGCATAAGCCTCCCCATGTCGGTGGTGATCTCATCCGTTGCTAAATAGCTGTTCCGAATAGTAGAACACTACTCTCGTGTTGCCTTCTCAAGTGGCATTGATCACGCATAGTCGGTCTAAGCCTTGTCATGTCCGGCTTTGCCACCTGATGGCAGGGATGCCTCACACCACAAGGGAAGGCAATAAAAGCAGGGTGATGCCGCTGTGCAAAACAACCTGGGATGGATGTATCAAGAAGGTCGTGCTGTGCTACAGGACGATCAGTAGGCAGTGGTCACCTCACGGGATGAGCCCTTGTTAGCCTGCAAGATGGGTTGTCTTGCCGGGCGTTATCTCCCATTCTGCGCCCCCCTACACGGGGGAGCGTTCGCCAGTTTGGGGGCTTACTGCAGGGCTGCCGCGCTATGCTTGGCGGCCCCCCCGCCCCGAGCGCGACAGACTGCGCTAGTCGCCCCGTTGCTGGGACTTTGTTTACTGCATGGTTCGGTAGTCGTTATAATGTAATTGCGATTGTAATTACGGAGTGTGTGGAAATGGGGACGATTAACCTTCGCATCGACGACGACTTAAAGGCTCGTTCGTATGCGGTTCTTGATAGGCTCGGTGTCACCCCCTCGGAGCTGCTGCGGCAAACCCTGGAGTATGTTGCTTCCCAGGAGCGGTTGCCGTTTCGGACGACCGTGGTAACGGAGGATGAGGAGGCGCTGCTTGCCCTCGTTCGTGAGCGGCTGGCCAGCCCCCAGAAAGGGATCAGGGTGTCGCTGGATGACCTTTGAGCTTGAGTTCGATCCACGAGCGTGGAAGGAGTGGAAGAAGCTGGGTGATACCGTGCGCCAGCAGTTCAAGAAGAAGCTGGCAGAGGTACTGGAGCGACCAAGGGTCGAGGCCAACCGCCTGCATGGGCTGCCGGATTGCTACAAGATCAAGCTGCGTGGGGCGGGGTATCGGTTGGTGTACCAGGTACAGGATGATCGGGTGCTGGTATTCGTGGTCGCGGTGGGGAAACGAGAGCGGGAGCAGGTGTATTTGGACGCTGGCTCGAGGCTGGAATAGGTGAAGTTGCCGAGGGGTGGCTAGTGCGGTAATAACCGGGAGCAGGTTGATGATTATCCACCGTGGTGAGGCTTGGCAGAGCGCACAGGTTGAGGCTGCATTGAGCGAGGCTGATGCTGGTGACTTTGTGCCGGAAAAAGATATGGCGGCGAAGCTCAATCAGTTGGGCAAGCGGAAAAAAGCAGAGGCTGACGGTTGGGCTCAGGATAACCATGAGGCCATCCAAGAACTTAACCGGATGGTCGAAGAGCGCGGTCTGTTTTCCGATGGCTTATTTAAGATCGAGCAGATCATGGAGAGGGTTCGCAAGGGAGAAGAGGTTCTGCATTCGCTGGACGATGTCGAACGAGAGCTTAGCCGGGATGATCCGAGGTGTATCACGGATGTGTAGACGACCGAATACTTATGAGTATTGCGCCCTGTATCAGGCAGCTAAAGACGAGGCGTTTTCTTCACCAGGTGAAGAGTATTCAGCCGCATTTTATTACTTGTCGCGCATCAACTGGCTCGGTCTTATGGATGCTCAACGAATCGCCCAAGAGGCTTCAGAACGGGTTTTATTCGTTCGTACTAACGAAAGGAAATGTGAAGGAAAGTTAGATGCGGCTAACGTTGCTCATGTCTAGGCACCTGCGGTAACGTATTGCCCAGAAAAGACAAACCCCGAATCTCTGCGATCAACTTGGCGGAAGAGTGCAGAAAGTTCGGGGCCGTGACTTAATCACATGAGAAGTCTATCACATGGATCACATCAAACAACCCTCCTGCACCGCCAATAAGCGCGGTGCCAGATGGTAAAACCAGCGCTTCAAGCCGCTGTCTTTGTCGATCGTATCCCTCGTCGCCCCTACTGTTCCGATGATCCGGCGCAGGGGCTGCTTATCCGCCCGCAAGCGACCGCGTTGGCATATCGCCATATCCAGCACAACCCGCCGCCCCATGTCTCCTGTCTGGTGTTTGACGTGGACAGGAAACCGCATGAGCAACATTGGCGGGAGGGGTATCACGAATGGCGAGAGCGTGGCTTGCCTGCTCCGCACTGGATCTCGATCAACCCCGAGAACGGCAATTACCACCTTGGCTACCTGTTGGCCTCGCCTGTGGCGCGTACCAGTGCCGCAAAGTTAAAACCACTTCGCTATTTAGCGGCCATAGAACACGTTCTAGCGCGTCGGTTGGGTGCAGACATGGGGTACGTTGGCTTGATAACCAAAAACCCCGTACACCGAGATTGGTGGACGACATGGCACAACCACGCCCCATACCCCCTCGATTACCTCGCCGAGTTTTGCCCGGATGCCGATTTAGCAGCCTATAGCCGCCGCAGTCGCAAAGAAGTTGGGGGACTGGGGCGTAACGTTACGGTGTTCGATAACGTGCGTGAATGGGCCTACAGCGCCGTTAGAGAGTATTGGCGGCCCAACGGGTACGAGGCTTGGGCCGATGCGGTAAGGGCTGCCTGTGAGAGCGCCAATGCGTTTGGACGCGAGCAGGGCGGGCCGTTGCCTCCCAACGAGATCAAGGCCACTGCCAAGAGCATTGCCCGTTGGGTGTGGCGGCACTTTACCCCCGCGGGGTTTAGCCAGGTGCAGGCGCATCGAGGGGCGAAGGGCGGCAAGGTATCTAAGGGCGGGGGAAGGCCCACGGGAACAAGCCGGACTAACTGGGCACTGTGGGAGGAAATCCAGCGCATGAAGGCGGCGGGATACCCGCAGAAGGACATAGCCGAAGATCTTGGCGTATCGGTAGGATTGGTCAGTAAGTACGTGAACATTTCAAAATAGAGTTCACGAAAACAAGCCTTATCAGATAACAGCGCCCGCAGGGCGTTCCTTGTCTCTACCGAATCATTTAAGAGAGAGGATCTTGGCGAGGTGGTTAAGCCCGATCCCGAAGGGCTGTCCATCAGGCCGTGGGTTTGGCCTGTGGGCAGGAGGGTTTATCCACGGAGCGCCTTTCTTTTGCGCATCTACATGGGGTGTAGGGGGTCAACGGTGTGGGTGTGGTCTTTTTCGTTACGTGTAACGAAAGCTACTTTAGCCCAAAAAACTTTCTTGATGCCGCCTCCTGCTCCTCCGGTGTGCCTGTCGCATAGATCTCTTGCATGATCCGGTTCTTCTCCTCGATCAGCAGCCGCTCCAGTACCTCCGCCAGCGTCACTTCGGCGTGCCGTGCCAGGGCGTCCAGCGATACCCGCGCCTCGGCGCTGATCATGACGTTCAGATTTGCACGATCATTTCCCCTAGCTCGCTTCCGGTAGGCCCGTTGGCGCTCGGCTGCGCTTTTAGCTGCGCCAGTTCTGGGGCGGCCACGAGGTTTGGGGGTCGGGATCAGATCGGGTGTCTGGGTGTCGTGGGCATCTTTCATGGCAGGTCCTTTTGCGTTACATGTGACAATAACATATTGCGTTACATGTAGCGGTAATTCAATGGCTGCATAAAAAAGAACCAGTGCCGACCTGTTAAAAGCCGATCGCAGACGGTAATATTTGGTAGATAACAAGGTGTAACTAGGCTACGCCTAGTTCTCGCTTCGCTCGCCTTGCCCTGGCTACGCCAGGGGATCACCACAGAGACAAAAGCCATGGACAAAGCCACCCCCACCAAGAAGCGGCGGGGGCCAGCCCCGCTGCCGCCTCAGGATCAGCGGACCATCCGGCTCGGCGTCTGCGTGACGCCGACCGAGCTGGCCACCCTCACCAAAAAGGCGTTCGGCGGCCTTGAGCCGCCAGCCGACATGCTGCCCCAGACCGTGCGGCAGCAGACTGCCGCCTATGTGCGCCAGGTAGCCCTAGAGGGCAGGGCTGCATCTATCGTTGAGCCACCTCCAGCCATCAATGCCGAGGCATGGGGGGAGCTGGGGAAACTGGCGGCCAACCTGCACCAGGTCGTCCGTGCCATCAATTGCGGGCAGACGGTGGGGGTCTCTGCCGATGCGGTTACAGAGCTGGCTGCGATGGTCCTGCACCTCCGCCAGGAGCTGGGGATCCGAGCATGAAGGCCAAGATCACCCGCGGGTCCGGTTTTCGCGGGGTACTGGATTACACCCTGAAAAAATCGGGGGGGGAGCTGCTGGGTGGCAGTACCACTGGCAGCATGACGGGAGCCACTCCCCGCCAGTTGGCGACCGAGTTTGGTGCCGTGCGTAGACTGAGATCGGACATCGAAAAACCCGTTTGGCATTGCTCCCTAGCCCTGCCCGCTGGGGAGGTGATCGAGCCGGATCGGTGGCTGGCCATTGCCAGCGATTTTATGACCGAAATGGGTTTTTCTGATCGGACGCCATATGTCGTCGTCCGGCATCACGACACAGACCATGATCATATCCACATCGTGGCCAGCCGGATCGATGTGGCCGGTCAGGTGTGGCTGGGACAGTGGGAGGCTCGGACTGCCATCGAGGCTACGCAGTTGCTGGAAACCCGATACGCCCTGACGCCCACACCTGGGTTGGTTGTTGGCCGTGCGGCCAAGAAGGGCCTGACCAGGGGCGAGATCGAAAAAAGTTTGCAGACCGAGCAGGAGCCCCCACGGCAGCGCCTGCAACGCTTGGTCGAGGCGGCAGCCCAAGGGGCACCCACAGTAGTTCAGTTCGCCGAGGCGCTACGCCTGGCTGGCGTGAACGTGCGGCCCAACGTGGCCAGCACGGGCAGGTTGAACGGTTTTTCGTTCGAGCTGGACGGTGTCCCCTTCAAGGGCTGCGACCTGGGCAAGGGCTACACATGGGCCGGACTACAGAAACGAGGCGTTACCTATGAGCAAACTAGAGACAGTGCGAGCCTTGAACGACTCCAAGCCCCAGTTGGAGTTGATCTCGGCGGTACAGAGCCTGGAGCAGACAGTGCAACAGCTACGCCAGGAGCTAGGGGCATTGCCCCCGACGTTGGCGGACGAGGTAGTTCGAGTCCTAGAGCCGCTGCAGGACGTGTTGACCCTGCCGGATCAGGTACGAGCCATGAGCGCTCTCCAGAGGGATTTGATCAGCGTCCTGGTGAGCCAGGGGACAGAGGAGCTCCGCGAGCAGGTTGGTGGGCTAGGGAAGGCATTGACTCAGGCCAGAACAGATCTGGGCGGCATCACGGGGCTGCCTGTGCGACTGAAAACGGCGGTCGACGAGCTGACGCCACTGATCGAGGGGCTGAAGGCGCCCCCGCCCCCCGTTCGGCCCCTGATCCCCTGGTGGCCAGCTCTGCTAGCAGCTGTGCTGACGGGGGTGATCATGACGGCTGGACTGCTCGCCTGGCAGAGGCACGAGAGCGCAGAGCTCAGGCGGTTGATGACGTTCGACAAAATCTGGACGCAGGCCACCCCACAGGAGCGCGAGCAGATGAGAGGCATTTTGCAGCGGTAGTCGTGCAGATACTGGAGTCATGGATCCCGTTTGGTCATAGGGCGATGCGAGCAGTGTTGGGGTGGTTGACTGGTCAACCTCCCACTCCTGACCCAGCTCCGCAGCCAGAGCCTGTGCGGATGGACAGACCTAGAGGGCCACGCATGTGACCCAGCAAAGCCGCCCGCGCAGCGGGCCTCTCTCGAAATGTCAGCGATAGGCCAAAAACAGGTTGAAACCATACCCCGCAGGATCCGGCCCTCAAACGCCCCCAGATGTGTTGCAAACTTTCAGCTGGGAAACGCCCTGGTTGGGGGGGCGAACGCGCTCAAAACGCCGCTCAGGCGTCCGTTTTTGGCTGGGGTGGTCGTTTTCGCGTGCAAAAAACGTGATTTAACATAAAAGGCGTTATGCGCACCCCCAAACCGGGGGCCGTTCACCAG
>NZ_JBLUXC010000093.1:0-8026 GCF_048276795.1 Aeromonas sp. PS2Canimalfood6 | reverse complement strand
GAGTGGGCAATGGTGTATTTATCCAAAAACGGCAAAAAGAGTAGGCAGAGAAAATCCAAGCAAAACAACACGTTAGACGGTATTATTAATTCGCTTGCCGCTTAAGGTTCTGTACATGACAGGGGTCATGGAGCGGCGCGCCAGCAAATCCCCACTTGGGATCCCGATGATAGATCATGAAAAAGTCGAGCAGCTGTGCCACGCACTGCGCCACCGGGTTGGGAATGGCGCGTACCCGCTCGATATCCTCGTCCATCACCTGGGCCTCGTGGGTCACGTCCAGCCCGCACATGGTGATGGGCAGCCCCGACTTGAAGACCATATCGGCCGCTTCGGGATCCACATAAATATTGAATTCCGCTGCGGGGGTCCAGTTGCCCGCACCGGCGGTGCCCCCCATCAGCACGATGCGGGCGATCTTCTGCTTGAGCTCGGGGTGGGCCGCCAGCAAGAGGGCAATGTTGGTGAGCGGCCCGGTCGGCACCAGGGTGACCGGCTCCGGGCTCTCGCGCAGACATCTTGCCATCAGTTCAAGGGCGCTCATCGCCCGGGGAGCAAAGGCGGGCTCCGGCAGTTCTGGGCCGTCCAGCCCCGATTCGCCATGGACGTTGTCGGCGATAATGAGCTCACGGGCCAGAGGCTTGGCAGCCCCCGCCGCCACCGGGATGTCGTCGCGGCCGAGCAGGGTCAGGATGCGCAGGGCATTGTTGAGGGTCTTGTCCGGGGTCTGGTTGCCCGCGCTGGTGGTGACCGCCAGCACCTTCAGCTCGGGGCTCGCCAGCGCCAGAATGAGGGCGATGGCATCATCGTGGCCGGGATCGCAATCGAGAATAACGGGCAACGCCATGGACAGACTCCTTACAACATGACAGGGAGCCATACCTTAGCAAGAGATGGCCAGATGAACTCAGGAGGGAGTCACAAAACGCCTCAACCAACGAGATCAAGTACTTGGCGACAGGCCTTGGGAGCGGACACCCAGATTCGCCGCGCCGCCATCGTTCGGGTATGATCCCTCCCCCTTCATCGTCCGGCTGCCCCATGTCCGTCATCGTCGACATCTTCATCGCCCCGCCCTGCGCCGCCACCATCGAGATCCTGTTTGAGGATGCGCATCTGCTGCTTATCAACAAGCCGAGCGGCCTGCTGAGCCTCTCGGGCAAGAACCCGCAGAACCTCGATTCGGTCCACTACCGGCTGGTACAGGATTACCCCGGCTGCACCCTGGTGCACCGCCTCGACTTTGGCACCTCGGGCGTCATGGTGGTGGCCAAAAACAAGAACATCAACGCCCTGCTCTGCCACCAGTTCAGCCAGCGCACCGTGAGCAAGGCTTACGAGGCACTGCTCTGCGGCCATCTGGCGGTGGATGAGGGCGTCATCGACGCATCCATCGCCAAGGATCCGGCGCTGTTCCCGCTGATGAGCATCTGCGCCGCCAGCGGCAAACCCGCCCGCTCACGCTATCGGGTGATGGAGCGGCTCACCCTGGAGGGGGCAGGCCAGCCGGTGCCATTGACCCGGGTCAGGCTGGTACCGGAAACCGGGCGCACCCACCAGCTGCGCATCCACAGCCAGTGGCTGGGCCATCCCATCCTGGGATGCGATCTCTATGGCGGCCTGCTCCCGCCAGGCTGCGAACGAGCCCCCAGACTGATGCTGCACGCCAGTGAACTCGGTTTTGTGCACCCGGTGAGCGGCGAAGCGGTACAGATCCGCTGTGAGGCACCCTTTGCGCAGCCACTGGCGGCCATGACGGTGCAACAGGGGTAACGAAGAAGGGGGAAAGCAGGGCCAGGAAGGCAAAAGGGGCAAACGGCGGATAAAGATAGGGGCCGCGCTTTCGCAACGGCCCCCACCCCCCACTCGGTACTCTTTGTTACAAAGAGGGCTATCAGATCAGCTTGCGGGCGGCGCCCAGCACGATCTTGATGGCATCAGATTCGGTTTTCGCCATGGTTTCGGCGTTCGGGATTTCCTGCTGGGTACGGTTCACGATGACACCGGCCACCATGCCCGCACGCAGGCCCTGGCTGGTACACATGGTCAGCAGAGTGGCGGACTCCATCTCGTAGTTGAGCACGCCCATGGCTTGCCACTCTTTCATGGAACCCTGGAAACGTTGTACCACGCGGCCGGATACGGTGTCGTAACGCTCCTGACCCGGGTAGAAGGTATCAGAAGAAGCAGTGACGCCCACATGCAGCTTGGAGCCCAGCTCCTTGGCGGTGTTCACCAGGGCGGTGGTGCAGTCGAAGTCGGCCACGGCCGGGAACTCCATCGGCGCGAAGTGCAGGCTGGCACCGTCGAGGCGCACGGAGCCGGTGGTGACGATCACGTCGCCCACGTTCAGGTGCGGCTGGATGGCGCCGGTGGTGCCGATGCGCAGGAAGGTACGGATACCCAGCTGGGCCAGCTCTTCCACCGCGATGGAGGTGGACGGGCCACCGATACCGGTGGAGCAGATGATCACGGCCTTGCCGTCCATCTCGCCGCGCCAGGTGGTGAATTCACGATGGCTGGCCAGGTGCACCGGGTTGTCCAACAGTTCTGCGATGCGCTTCACGCGCTCGGGGTCACCGGGGACGATCGCCAGGGTGGCGCCTTGCAGATCCGCTTTTTTCAAACCCAAGTGAAATACATCAGACATAGTGGACTCCTGGTTGCGCCCCGCCGCATGGCAGCCGAGTGCAGTTAAGGTGATTCTTTACGGTACTTTCAAGCCGGTGTCCCCTCATCCGGGGAGGCGCCAACTATGGTCGAAAGCGCTTTCCAATTCCTTGATGCGCCTCACACTTCTGCGCTTCAAAGCTGACAAAAATGGCGCGAAACGTTTGCTAAGATGATGAATTTCTTGAAAAACGTTTTTACGTTCCTTTTGCACTCCCATCCCTTGTCAAGCCTTGAGCGACCGTCCATTTAAAGAGCGCGATCGAGTCCACAAAGTTGCAAACGAGATACCATTGACCCCTTCTCATCCCCTCCGACGCTGTTATGTTGGCGCCCGCATACCACTTAATGGCTAATCATACGGAGTCCATCATGGCGACATTCAAGTTCTACATTCCCGCAATCAACCTGATGGGGGCGGGCTGCCTGCAGGAAGCGGCAGCGGATATCCAGGGACATGGCTATCGCAAGGCGCTCATCGTCACCGACAAGATCCTGGGCCAGATTGGCGTGGTGGGCCGGCTCGCCGCCCTCCTGACCGAGCACGGCATCGACGCCGTGGTGTTCGACGAGACCAGACCCAATCCCACCGTGGCCAACGTCGAGGCGGGTCTTGCGATGATCCAGGCCCACGGCTGCGACTGCGTCATTTCGCTCGGCGGCGGCTCACCCCACGACTGCGCCAAGGGCATCGCCCTGGTGGCCGCCAATGGGGGCAGCATCAAGGATTACGAGGGAGTGGATCGCTCCGCCAAGCCGCAGTTGCCGCTCATCGCCATCAATACCACCGCCGGCACCGCCTCCGAGATGACCCGTTTTTGCATCATTACCGACGAATCCCGTCAGGTGAAAATGGCCATCATCGACAAGCACGTCACGCCGCTGATGTCGGTCAACGATCCGGAACTGATGCTGGCCAAGCCCGCCGGCCTCACCGCCGCCACCGGCATGGATGCCCTGACCCACGCCATCGAGGCCTATGTCTCCACCGCCGCCACCCCGGTCACCGATGCCAGCGCCGTGATGGCCATCGCACTGATTGCCGAACACCTTCGCACCGCCGTGCATCAGGGGGAGGATCTCCATGCCCGTGAGCAGATGGCCTATGCCCAGTTCCTGGCCGGCATGGCCTTCAACAACGCAAGCCTGGGCTATGTGCACGCCATGGCTCACCAGCTCGGGGGCTTCTACGACCTGCCCCACGGGGTGTGCAATGCGGTGCTGCTGCCCCATGTCCAGGCCTACAACGCCCGGCTGTGCGCCGGCCGGCTCAAGGATGTGGCCCGTCATATGGGGGTGGATGTGAGCGCCATGAGCGATGGGCAGGGTGCGGCGGCAGCCATTGACGCCATCCGGCAACTGGCTCGCGACGTCAAGATCCCCGCCGGTCTGGAGCAGCTCGGGGTCAGGGCCGACGACCTCGACGTGCTGGCCAACAATGCGCTCAAGGATGCCTGTGGTCTCACCAACCCCAGGCAGGCGACTCACGCGGAGATCGTCGCCATCTTCCGCGCCGCCATGTAAGGGGGCAAGATCTGCCAGGGCCGCCACGCGGCCCTTTTTATTGGCTGATGGATCAATGGCTTTTTACTTCCGCACGGGGAGTGGGTATGATTTGCCGAGCTAAAAAGACTGTATGGATGATCTGAACCCGATATGCGGATGAAACACCTGATTGCCGCGGCCCTGACCGCCCTCACCCTGTCCGGTTGCAGCCTGGTCTATCGCATCGATATTCCCCAGGGCAACTATGTGGAACAAAAGCAGGTCGACAAGCTGCGCCAGGGCATGACCCGCGAACAGGTCGAGTTCGTGCTGGGTTCTCCCATGTTGCGCGACAGCTTTGACCCCAACACCTGGTACTACCTCTATGAGTTCCAGCCCGGTCGGGGCGACAAGGAGCGCAAGGAGCTGACCCTCAACTTCGTGGGTGACAGACTGGCCACCGTGACCGGTGATTTCCCTCTCCCTGCCGCCTTCACCACACCGCTCTAGATGACATTACAAAACCGGCTTCTGCCGGTTTTGTTCTCTCTGGCCCCGGTGATGTCGCCGGGCCACACTCTGGATGCCTCATTGCCCCGAGGAGATCATCATGAGTCGATTCCTGATTGCCGGCGCCACCGGTCTGATTGGCAAAGCCTTGCTGCGCGAGCTGGGGACGGAACACGACCTCCTCCTGCTCTGCCGCAAACCGGGCGATCCCGCTCCGGGACGCACCTGGCTGCCCACCTCGTTCGACGCGCTGGACAGATTGACGCTGCCCTCCCCTGTGGACATTGCCTTCTGCTGCCTTGGCACCACCCGCAAGGATGCCGGCTCGGCCGAGGCATTTCGCCGGGTCGATCTCGACTATGTGCTGGCCTTTGCCGCGCTCGCCCGTCGCCACGGCTGCCGCCGCCTGCTGGTGGTCTCCAGTCTGGGCGCCAACCCGGGTTCCCCTGCCCTCTATCCCCGCACCAAGGGCGAGATGGAGCAGGCCCTGCTGGCCCAGGAGTGGCAGCGGCTCGTCATCCTGCGCCCGGCCATGCTGCTCGGCCATCGCGAACCTGCGCGCCGTTCGGAGCAGATCATCCAGGCCATCTATCCGCTGGTCAAGCCCCTGCTGCGCGGGTCGCTGCGCCGCTGGCGTGCCATCAAGGCCAGTCAGGTGGCGCACGCCATGGCGCGCCTTGCCATCCAGGAGAGCGGGATAGAGACGGTGGAAAACGAGCGCCTGCTCACCCTGTGATGCCCCGTGTCGGACAAGACGATCACAAAGGGGCGCCACGGCGCCCCCTTGTCACAACCCATCACCCGTCAGGTGCCGGCATCGTCTCGCTTGCGGTGCACATCGGGCCGCCCGCCGGTGACCACATCGGCACGCCCCTCTTCCTTGGCTTTCTCCGCACGCTTCTTGCGCATCTCCTTGGGATCGGCGATGAGAGGGCGGTAGATCTCGATGCGATCCCCCTCCTGCACCGACTCTGTGCCCTTGACCGGACGGCTGTAGATACCGAACTTGTTGACCGACAGGTCGATCTCCGGGTGCTTTTGCAGGATGCCGGACTGTTCGATGGCCGCCAGCACGCTGGTCTCGGGCGCGACCCGGATGCACAGCACCGTCTGCCGCTCGGGCAGGGCATAGGCCACTTCGATATTGAGGAGCTCAGACACCGTAAACCACCTTGGCACGATTGGAGAAGGCAAGCACCATGGAGCTCACCAGCTCGCGGAAGATCTGGCCAAAGGCCAGCTCAATGAGCTTGGAGGTGAACTCGAAGTCGAGATCGAACTCCACCTTGCAGGCATCCACGTCCAGGGGTGTGAAGGTCCACCATCCCGCCAGCTTGCTGAAAGGCCCCTCCACCAGCTCCATCTTGATGGTGCGATTGGCATCGAGCTGGTTGCGCGTGGTAAAGGTCTTGGCGATACCTGCCTTGGCCACATCGACCGAGGCCATCATGTAGTCTTCACCTGACTCATGAACACGGCTGCCGACACAGCCGGGCAGGAACTCAGGATAGGCATCAACATCATTGACCAGCCGGAACATCTGTTCCGCGCTGAACATCACCAGGGCACTGCGAGTAATACGGGGCATGGGTTTTCCTCATCCAATCGGCCCGATTTTATCACCTTGTCAGCCAAAATCACCGCCGAAACTGTTCGCGGGTCACCAAGCACGGCAATCGCACACTTTCCGGCCAGTGTGGCCTGCTCTCGCCCCGCCCTTCCCTCAAAATCGTCATCGAACTGCTCACAAAGCCGCCACTCGGAGCGCTGTGCGTTTTACAGCCGCCGCCACCCACGTATAATGCGCCTTCCTAAACATTGCCTAAGGCCCCCGTCATGAGCAAAAAGAACAGTAAAAACAAAGCCGGGTCCAGCACCATTGCACTCAACAGAACCGCCCGTCACGAGTACTTCATCGAAGAGCGCGTGGAAGCCGGCCTGTCCCTGCAAGGGTGGGAAGTGAAGTCCCTGCGGGCGGGCAAGGCCAACATCAGCGAAGCCTATGTCATCTTCATGCAGGGAGAAGCCTTCCTGTTCGGCTCCAGCTTCCTGCCGCTGAACGCCGCCTCCAGCCACGTGGTATGCGATCCGACCCGCACCCGCAAATTGCTGCTTAGTCGCCGTGAACTCGACAAGCTCGAGAGCCTGACCGCTCGTCAGGGCTACACCATAGTGCCGCTGGCCCTCTACTGGAAAGCGTGCTGGGTCAAGGTCGAGATCGGCCTGGTGAAGGGCAAGAAAGAACACGACAAGCGGGAAGATACCAAGGCCCGGGAATGGGATCGGGAAAAAGCCCGCATCATGAAAAACAAACACCGCGGTTGATCGTGCGCCGCCGGCCCCCATGCGGCGACCAATAAACCAGCAATCGACCGGCCAAGGCCGGTCGATTGCCATCAACGCCTTGCCATGACAGGATTTTTGCGTACAATCCCTTTTGACAACTTGGGGCTGATTCTGGATTCGACAAGATTCACGAAACCCAAGGTGCATGCCGAGGTGCGGTAGGCCTCGTTAATAAACCGCAAAAAAATAGTCGCAAACGACGAAAACTACGCACTCGCAGCTTAATAACCTGCGCTGAGCCCTTCTCCCCTAGCTTGCCTGTGTCCTAGGGAAATGGAAGGTCATCCTTCACAGGATCGTGTGGAAGTCCTGCTCGGGGCGGAAGCATTAAAACCAATCGAGCTAGTCAATGCGTGGCGTGTCTCTCCGCAGCGTGTTGGCGAATGTAAAGAGTGACTAAGCATGTAGTACCGAGGATGTAGTAATTTTGGACGGGGGTTCAAATCCCCCCAGCTCCACCAATTTAACTAGGACACCGACAGGACAAACCCAGAAAAAACAGCCACTTAGCAAAAACATAGCGACAGTGACTGGCCCAAAACTGGAATCAAAATGATCCAATGGTGATCCAAGAACAAGAAAGCCTGCAGAAATGCAGGCTTTTTTCTTTTCTACCCTCCAGGCATAGAAAAGCCCGCACAGTGGCGGGCCAATCCGAATCCTTCCGCATCACGCTGACACGGTGGCTTCATCGCGTAGTTTTTCCAGAATGCGCGCGATCTTGCTCTCCTCCTCAGGCGCCAGGTCCAGCGTCTCAACAAACTCTTCCAGTTCGCTTAGTAGTGATTCCATCCGATTTCCCCCTTGCTCTCCCAGTCTCTCGACTGTGAAACACTGTATGCCCATACAGTACACTTCTTGAATTTATCATTTTCGGACTGATTTGGGTATTAAAATTGACATCCTCCCCCACCTTAGCGCTTCGCGTCACAGGAGGGGGATTCCCATTACTGGGTGATAGCTGCTCGCGCAGTACCGGGTTCCTGCTTCATCGGGCGGCCTGATTGCACCACGC
>NZ_JBLUXC010000092.1:0-8303 GCF_048276795.1 Aeromonas sp. PS2Canimalfood6 | reverse complement strand
TACCCGCCCGCCGAGAACGAAGTTACCCAAGGTGCATCAAAGCCAAACCACAGAAGTATGCGACGAGAAAACCTAGTAAAAACAATGCCAGTCAGGCTTAACTGACTGGCATTACGCCCAGGGGCGCTCTTTTTCATGACAGGGACAACCCCCGGGTCAGACGTGAACGAAGGACCAGACGGCGGGGATCAGGCTCAGCAGCGTCACCCCGGCCAGCAGCCGTTCGCGCCCGCTGAGCCGCTGTTCGGCGCCGAGCTGGCGACGGCTGTAGAGAAACAGCAGCAGACCCGGCCCGTAGAGCAGAAGCGACAGCAGCAGGTACTCCACCCCGGCGGCGTAGAGCAGCCAGAAACCATAACCGCTCGACACCAGCGCCACCACCCGCATCAGGCCGCGGCCCTGCCCCCCCTTGCCACCGAAGACCAGCTTGAGCAGGAAGAGGCCGATGAGCAGGTAGGGCACCAGGATCATGGAGGTGGAGATGAGCAGCAGGTTGGTGTACCCCTTGCCAAGCAACCACACCAGCAGCAAGCAGCCCTGCACGGTCAGGCTGGTGAGCCAGAGCGAGGCGATGGGAGTGCCGTTGCGGTTCTCGTGCCGGAAGATGGCCGGGAAGGCCCCGTGACGCGCCGCGCTGAACGGCACCTCGGCCGAGAAGAGGGTCCAGCTCACGTAGGAGGCGAGCACCGACACGATGAGGCCGGCGCTGATGAGCAGCTTGCCCCAGGAACCCGTCATCTGGGCCATCAGTCCCGCCATGGAGGGGTTGGGCAGGGCCGCAAGCTCCGGGCGGCTCAATATTCCGAGCGCCAGCACCGAGATGAGCACATAGAGCAGCAGCGCCAGTACCACACCGAGCACGGTGGCGGTGCCCACGTCCCGCTTGTTTCTCGCCCGGGCCGAGAGCACCGCTGCCCCTTCGATGCCGGTGAAGACCCAGAGGGTGATGAGCATGGTGTTGCGCACCTGCTCGGAGACCGGTACCGCCAGGGTGCTGCCCTCCTGATCCGCCGCAAAGGTGACCGGATCGAACCAGTAGCAGGCGAACAGGATGAACAGCAGCAGCGGCAGGCTCTTGGCCAGGGTCGCCACCAGATTGAACAGGGCCGCCTGCTGTACGCCTCGGGCCACCAGCAGGTGCACCGCCCAGAGGATGCAGGACTCGCCGATGAAGGCCGCCAGGGTGTTGCCCTCGCCAAACCAGACCCGCTCCGGCGTGTCGACGAAGCTGCCCAGCGCCGCGAAGGCGATCACCAGATAACCCACCACGCCGATGGTGGCACAGAGCCAGTATCCCCAGGCGGAGAAGAACCCCACCAGCTCGCCAAAGCCTGCCCGGGCATAGCTGTAGATGCCGCTGTCGAGCTCGGGTTTGAGCCGCGACAGGTAGAGGAAGCTCATGGCCAGCGCCAGTATGCCGACCCCGGTGACGGCCCAGCCGATCAGCACGGCGCGAGCGCCCGCCACATCGGCCATGTTCTGGGGCAGGCTGAAGATGCCGGCCCCCACCATGGAGCTGAACACCAGCGCAGTGAGGGACCAGAGCCCGATCTTGCTCTCTTTCATGGGCGCTCCTTAACGCAGCCGGCTGGCCAGCGCCTCGATGTGTTCCGGGCCGATGCCGCAGCAGCCGCCGATGAGGTTTGCCCCGGCTCTGCGCCAGCGCTCGGCCCAGCCGAGGTAATCCAGCGGCCCCAGATCGCCACGGATCTCGTCCAGACCGTCATTGGCAGTCGCCTCCTTGGGCTGGGGCGGGAAGGCGTTGGCATAGGCGCCGAGGCGAACGTCGGTGCGCCCCTGAACCTGCAACGCGGCGACGGCCACCTTGAGCGCCCCTTCAATCACCTCGGGCTGGCAGCAGTTGAACAGGATGGCATCCACCCCGGCCGACGCCAACGCGGTCACGGCATCCGCCACCCGCTCGCCGGAGCGCAGGGTGGGCTCACTGCCCGGCGCCTCGTCTTCCAGAGTAAAGGAGACCCAGAACGGCTTGCCGTCCTCGGGCAGCAGGGCCTTGAGGGCCAGGGGCTCGGCGATGAGGCTCATGGTCTCCGCCAGCCAGAGATCCACATGGGGTGACAGGGCCCGGATAAGCGGTGTCGCCAGCTCGCTCACCCGCTCGGCTTGATAGAGGTCCGCACGATAGGAGCCAAAGAGCGGCGGCAATGAGCCGGCCACCTTGACGGCTCCCCCCTGCTCGTCGGCCACGTCTCGGGCCAGTTGCCCGGCCAGGGCTGCAAGTGCCTCCCCTTGGGCGGCAAAGCGTGCCTCACCGATATGGAAGGGCACCAGGGCATAGCTGTTGGTGGTGATCACCCGGGCACCGCTCGTCGCATAGGCCTGGTGTACCTCGCGCACCGTCTCGGGCGCTTCCATCAACGCCAGTGCCGACCACTCCGGTTGACGGAACGGCGCACCACGCCGCGCCAGTTCACGGCCCATACCGCCATCGAGTACCCACAAATCCTGCTTGTCCATCTCTGTCTCTCTGCGTCTCCCCGCCATGACGGGTGTTTATTGTGTGAAACCACATTAAGCCATCAAAACATCTAGACGGCTAGAAATCCCAAATATCATGACCCAAAGTAGAACAAGAGGCAATCGGGGGCTACGAACAAATCCGGGCAAGCTCAGTATGATGGCGGCAAAGGGAGGTCTCCCCGGCACAGGCATCACCTGGCCAGGCACTGAAACGACAAGAGGCCACCCCGGGGGGTGACCTCTTGTGAAACAGGGGATCAAGGCGGGCACAGCCGCCGATAACCAGAGGGACTCAGCGCCCGGCCAGCACCCGCTTGGTCTGCTTGACCCAGTCGGAGACCCGGCCCTGCTGGGGATAGCCCTGCCAGATTTGCTCCCACTGGGCGGGGCTGAGCGGGCGGCCCAGCCGACGCTGCACCCCGGCATAGAGGTAGTCGTGGGCCGTGGTGCGGGCCTGGGCCGAGGTGAGGAACTTGGCAACAGGGTCAGTGAGACGCACGTCCCGCATGCCGAGCAGCGGATAGTCGCTGTGCACCGCCGCCAGCATGGTCTCCCGCATGGCGGATTCGATGTAACCCCGGGCAAACAGGGCGGTGACCGATTCAAGCGACCCTTGATCCGGGCCGTGGTACTCCTCATCAAAGACCGGACTTGGCTCCACTACGGCGCTTTGTACCACGGCATCGGGATCGGATTGCGGCACAACTTCTGCCTTGGCGGCAACCGGTTTGGCAACGACAACCGCCTTGCGGGGGGCGCTCTGACTGCAAGCGCCCAGCGCCAGGGCAAGCGCCACACAGGCCAGCGCACGGGAATGAGACTGCATCTTCATGACTCCTTGGTAGCTCCTTTACGATTCCTGAGCGGACTTGTCGGTCACTATGGGTTCAACCCGAGTGACCAGCAGCTGGTCGATCTTGTAGCTGTCGATATCCACGACTTCAAATTTGTAGCCCGCGTATTTGACCGAGTCGGTACGCTTGGGGATCTTGCGCAGCATGAACATGATGAAACCGGCGATGGTCTCGTAGTTCTGGCTATCCGGAAACGCCTCTATGTCGAAAGCACGCATCACATCAGAGATGGGGGTCACCCCGTCCACCAGCCAGGAGTTCTCGTCCCGCTGGACGATCTGCTCTTCCACCACGTGGGTGGCCCACTCCCCCATGACGGTACTCATCAGGTCATTCATGGTGACGATGCCCACCACCAGGGCGTATTCGTTCATCACCACCGCAAAATCGCCGCGATGGTTCTTGAAGTACTCCATTGCCTCGTAGAGGTTGAGGGTGTCGGGAATGATGATGACGTTCTGCACCAGGGAGCCGCTGTTGAGATCGATGCTCTGGCCGCTGATGACGCGGATCAGCAGCTCCTTGGCATCCACGAACCCCTTGATGCTGTCGAGGTTGTGGTCGCACACCAGGAACTTGTTGTGGGGGTGCTCGGCGATCTTCGCCTTGATGCTCTCCTCCCCCTCTTGCAGGGTGAAGTAGATGAGGCTCTCCCGCGCCGTCATGGCGGAAGTGACACCCAGAGACTGGAGCTCGAACACGTTCTCGATGAGCTGGTGCTCCTCGCGCTGGATGACACCGGCTTCGGCACCTGCATCCATCACCGCATAAATATCGTCGGAGGTGATCTCGTCGTTGCGCACCATGGAGATGCGCATCAGCCGGAACAGGCCGTTGGCCATGCCGTTGAACAGCCACACCAACGGCATCAGCAAGGTGACGCACAGCATCATGGGACGCACCACCACCACGGCGATCCGCTCGGGCATGGTCATGGCAAGGCGCTTGGGCATCAGATCCGCTATCAGGATGAACATGCCGGTGACGAAGACGAACGAGGCCGCAGAGCTAATCTGGCCGAGCCAGGGCCCCTGGTAGAAGCCAGCAATCAGCTCTCTGATGGCGGGATTGAGGGCGGATTCCCCCAGGATACCACCGAGGATGGCGACGGTATTGAGGCCTATCTGCACCACGGTAAAGAAGTTGCCCGGCTGGGCCTGCAGCGCCAACACCTTGGCGGCATGGCGGTTCCCCTCATCGGCCATCACCTGCAATTTGATCTTGCGGGAGGCGGCAAGGGAGATCTCGGAAAGGGAGAAGAACACACTGCCGGCAACCAGCAGCATCAGAAGAAATATACTATCGGCAAAACTCATGATTAACCTATTGCTACACCCGCCTTAGCACAAGACGGCAAACTGGGCCCGGGAAACCGGACCGTGACTCCATCCGGGACTCACACAGGGGCCATATTCTAGCAGAAAAGCGCCCGCTGGGTGGCGATATCTTGCTCTGACATGCAGTGCAACAAAAAAGGCGCGAAACGCGCCTTTTTATGCATTCTGCCATCAGGCTTACTAAGCCCTGCAAACTCAAGGAATTCAGCCAGGCGCCTTGCTATGCCTGGCTTACTACCGTAATCCCTAAGCTAAGCTGGAAGCTCTGATAAGCTTTCACTCCCCCTCATGAATGGTCAGGTGTGGTCAATCATGTGGACACCTCACACCTAACCAGCTCCACCTTTCAGAGGATTGAACTGCACGGCATCCTGTAAAAAATCAGGAGCGAAATGAGCATAGGTCATCGTCTGCTGGATAGACGCATGACCTAGGATCCGTTGCAGCACTAGGATGTTCCCGCCATTCGCCATAAAGTGAGTGGCAAAGGTATGTCGTAGTGCATGCAAGGCTTGCCCTTTTGGCAAATCAGGCTTCACAGCCCTTAATATCTCTCGCACCCGCAGATAGCTCGCCGTGGGAAACAACACCCCTCGTTTGTTCGCCACCCATTGAGCCTCAACCTCTGCACTGATAGGTACCGTCCGATTTTTACCGTTTTTGGTAGCTACGAACGTCACCCGTCGGTTGACCACATGCTCAGCCCGCACAGTGTAAGCCTCGCTCCACCGTGCGCCGGTACTCAGGCATAACACTGCGATTCCCCGATCATCCCCGCTCAACCCAGCTAACAATTGCTGTACCTCAAGTGGGGAAAGATAACTCATCTCTCTGGGGGCAACCTTCAAGGCTTTCAGTTCCCGAATCGGGTTATCACCGTGGTAGAACCCTCCCTCAATGAGGAAGTTGAACATGCCACTCAACTCCACCACCAGGCGGTTGACGCTATTGGGGGTTATGCTTGCGGCCAGCATACGTGAGCGCAACAAAGTTAAAGTATGGGCATCAAGCTGATTGACCCGCACCTCACCCAGATAACGATCTGCACGTAGTAAAGTGCGGCGCGCATGAGTACCCCATTTTTGATGCTGCCCTTTATGCGCCCACCAAATTTCGATGAGCTCAGCCAGCGTGCGAGCATCTGCAGGCTTACTCTGCCAGGGCTTGTCATGCTGCGTCGCCAGTACATGCCGCTCAAAGGCAACAGCTGCGTGCGCTAGGATACAAAGTCTTGTCCGAACGCGGCAGCGCCGCCGCTACCGCAAGCCGTCCCTGAAATGGATACAAGCGCACGTCAGCCGGACCCGAGCCGCGATCATCATCAGGACCACCACCGGTGAGACTAGGAAGAACCGATGGACGGTAGAGACACCCGCACGCCCCATGCTACCCGAGGCAAGCAGCACCGAACTGCTGGCCATCGCGGCCAAGGCGTTCAAGAAAATGGGGTGGGTAGGCAGCCAGTAACCGCCCTCCACTCCCTACTGAGCACAGCGACGCACATGTGTCGCTTTTTTGTGGCCAACCTCCAGCGCCGCAGTCCAGGCGCGGCGGCGGAAACGTGCCGCTCACAGAATCCGCACTCCTCCCCCCCCACCTTCGCGCTAAAAATGTGGCATTTTTTGCACAAATAAAATGGTGCAAATCTATCGCCTAACCCGCGCCATGGCTGGGTTCTTCGGGGGAATTCAGAATTTCATAAAAATGCATTTTGTGATCGTTTTTCGAGAAAACGATCACCCAAGATCTAGGCAAAGGAAAAGGTAAGTCATTGAGGATAAAAGGATAGCGGTTACTTTCCGTGAGGATCTCGGGTGGGGTAGTGGATCTAGTTTGACCACAAGGGAGAAACTGGAAAGCCTTATGGCAAAAGGCTTGGCGGGCAGCAAGGAAAAAGATCCGAAGGTTCACAAGTGATCCATATATAGATCTCGAAAGGGTCATGAAAGGAACGAGTGCAGCGAAACAACGCTACCGCTCATAGTCAAATGTCACATCGACGTTGTTTAACAACAGCATATCTGCGCAGTTTATACCTTTGGAATCAGCATAACTATCTACACACCACCATAACTGTGGCACAGGAGTCCAGCTTCTAAGCTGGGATTTTTAGGACCGTGTTGCTTTTAGCAAGTGGAAAAATCTTTTATTCAACAACGCCTGTCACATGGCGTTGTTGCCCAAATAAGCCAGCAAGTCATGACTCCCCCAGCCCCAGGTGGTTGCTACACTCGGGGCTGTCTGACGGGCAGACCAAGGCTGTTCAGTTTGTTTATTGCTCCAACATACGCCATGACTTCTCCCACTTGGCCGTTGTAGTGACGCAGACTGATTTTCCCCGCCAGCAACTGCTTGAACCGATACATCGCCGTTTCTGCCAGCGAGCGACGGTGATATCCCGATATCTTTTTCCAGTGCGCCAGCCCTTCCTTGCGCATCACCAGCACGGCTTCATTTCTTGGGTGCCCCTTTTTCCAGAGTCCCGCATTCTTGCGAGGCGGGATACAGGCTGTCGCCCCTTTACCTGTTATCAACTGGTGATTTGCTTTGTTGTCATAGGCTCCGTCGGCATACACACGCCTCAGCTTGCGCCTCAGTGGATTGAGCAGAGTCGGCAGTACCTCGGCATCATGGACATTCTCCAGCGAGACTTCCGCCGCCACGATATCGTGTGTCACCGGGTCTACAGCCAGATGCAACTTGCGCCAGACTCGCCGCTTCTCGGCTCCGTGCTTTCTGATCTTCCACTCGCCTTCGCCAAATACCTTGAGGCCAGTCGAGTCGATAACCAGGTCAGTGATACGCCCCTTTGGGGGCTGTCGATAAGCCACCGTCAGCGTGCGAGCCCGCTTGCTGACACAGCTATAGTCCGGTGCGCACAGCGGTACATTCATCAACTCGAACAGGGAGTCGAGTAGTCCCTGAGTTGCGCGAAGCGTGAGGCTGAAAATCCCCTTGAGCATCAGGAAGGTGCAGATGGTCTGGTCGGTGTAGAGCTGGCTGCGGCCCCGTCGCCCGTGATGGTCGTGGTGGAACCAGTTGTTCATGACTTCGGCATCAACCCAGAAGGCGAGAGAGCCTCGGTTAATCAAAGACTTGTTGTACTTAGGCCAGTTGGTGATGGGGTGAAGCGAGGTGCCCATGATGCAGATTTGAAGAGGATGGTGGTGATCAGATCACCGAGCCCTCAGTTAGTTCCATTCAAGCTGCATCGATTTGGGCAACAACGCCCTGTCACATTAGCAATGATGAAATTTTCCTTTTGGGATAGGTTTTTAATCAAAAACTTAATTAAAAAAACCAGAAAAAAGGATAAAAATAAAACAACCACATTAAAAAACCGTGATACGCGTCACACAAAGTTCTTTTTTATATTTACAGCTCCAATTGGATCAGATAAAAGGATTTTACCTCGAAATGTTTCGATGGTGTTAATAAGGAAATTTAAACATGCAAAATGTAAAACAATCCACCAACAAATCAGTCAAGGTATTCTCAGCACAAGTAAACACTCATGTACAGGATCTTTAGCTACAACCAATTGAAATAGATAGAAAAAAGGCTTCGTTTGTGATCTGATTTAATCGCAAAAAAAAACCGACACGCCCGAAGCCATGACTATTATCAATGC
>NZ_JBLUXC010000091.1:0-8322 GCF_048276795.1 Aeromonas sp. PS2Canimalfood6 | reverse complement strand
GCTGTGATGCTGAAAATCGAAGGTGGTTTTTGGCTTCATTGTTCGCCTCCCTATGGGGCGTTTCCTGAAAAAGGGTAACGGGTCTGATGTTGCCATCCTGAACGGTAACTACCCCGCCTTCAACTGCTTGTCACCCTATATCTTTGTCTGCTACCAGGAGCTGGTCGAAGACACCGAGCTGAACCGAATAGCAGGTGACGTATGAGATAACGTCATCGGCTAGCGGAATGACCTATGACTGTATGGGCTGGAAAGTCACAGACTGGTGCCAGGGTTACAGCTCAAATAAGCCCCTACCGCATAACTGCCGCTGTAATCACCCCACTACATGGCTTCACCATCAGGCATACCTCCAGAATAAAGTCATGGCCTACGGGATTGGTACACACGATCGGAGCAATGTCGCCCCTGAGGTAAGACAGTGATAGTTCAAACAATAGTCAAGTGAAAAAAAGAGCCCAGCCATTAGTTCTAAGGAAGGTGCGAATAAGTCACCAAACATAAAAATGCGCCTTTGTAAGTATTTGAATTTAATAAACTAATTTTTTCAGTTTCATTGTGGAGGGTGCTTATTCGCACCCTCCCTTGACCATTACCGCCGAGCTTTCCAAGAATGGCCGCCCTCACTTGATCCCACTCACTGATAGCGCCTTGCGGGTGTTGAGAGAGCAGCAAGCGGCAACGGGGGATAGTCCCTTTATCTTTGCCCACGCCACCAAGCCGAGCGAACCAATGCCGATGGCTTCACTTAGCCAAGCGATTGATCGTTACCGCAAACGCGCCGAGATGGCGCACTTTATCCCCCGTGATTTCCGCCGAACCTGTAAAACTCTGATGGGCGAGCTGGGCATAGCCAAAGATCTGCGCGACCGCCTACAGAATCACGCCCTGAATGACGTATCCAGCAAGCACTATGACCGCTATGAATACCTGCCAGAGAAGCGGCGAGCCTTGGAGCTATGGGAGCGGCGGTTGTTGGATCTGGCAGCGGATACTGTGATTTCCGTTAACTTCTGGGGACGTGGGTTATCTTCCTGAATACAAAGGCATTGCTTTAGCGACGATGAATAGTAATGTGAGCCCTAATGGTGTTACTCAATAAAGAGTGACAATAGCTCTTTGCAATAACAGCGTGCTAACTTAGCTCACAAAATCGTCAGCAATGCACTTGGAGTACTTAAAAAAATGCTCAAGCTCATTTCTCAACTATTCACCGAAGCAAAAACAGTAAGAAAGGCAGTGGACATATTGTCACGTACTCTAGGGGTTAACCCATCATTGGTATCACGTATGATGGGGGATCTTGGGCCTGAGTGTGGTAACGAACTAGGGCTGATGATTGCAAAAACGGAGGGGAGTGCAACTGATCCTTTCCGCTTCATCTATGAATGTGGCGCACTAATATTTTTCTTCCATTGGTGTTTGTATAAGAGTGCTGGTGACATCAATTGGATGCACCAACATCTAGCAAAACAGGGATTCTTGATTGATCAGATCAGTACAGATACGCATGCGTTAAGTATCGCACAGTCACTACTAGGTGGTATTGAATTACGGGGGTACGACCTGCGCAGATTCAACCAAAACCTCTCTGTCTTTATGGCCGAATATGAAGAGTATCTTGACAGTGATGGCACAAGGGAACCGCCAAAGCTAGTTTTACATTAGGGAAGGTGCGAATAAGTCACCAAACATAAAAATGCGCCTTTGTAAGCATTTGAATTTAATAAACTAATTTTTTCAGTTTCGTTGTGGAGGGTGCTTATTAGCACCCTCCTTAGTAATGGCACCCAGTTCACATTTATAATTACAAACCCATGGTATAAGTTAGCTAATTGTATATAAAGAATTAAATGCTTAAGTTTCATCGAAGAGAATGCTTTTTTCGCATCGTTCTTAATATACCGTGGAAGCAAGTGAAATTTTAGGGAAGGTGCGAATAAGTCATATGGCACGAGAGCATTTAATGGTAACCCATTGATATTAAATGACTAAAATTTTCATTTTTTGTTCGTGGGATACTTGTTCGCACTTTCCCTAAACGCAATTAACCCCCTCAAAAGCCTCTCCACGGCCTCCAGCCTGCCCCGCAAATCGCGTTTCTCTGCAACGGTATTGCTGATGGCACTTTCAATCGCTGGATCCAATATGGAGAAGTCCACTCTTAATTGCTGGTACTCAGCGAGCATTGAATCACATTCCTGCAACCCCTTACGGTAGTGCTGTGCTCTCGCGATCAGTCCTTCCAGGACGGATTCATACGTTTCCGACTTACGCTCCTTACCCGATTCCGTTACAAGCGCACAAGGCCCAATAAATTCCTCTTTGAAATGCACTTCATCGAACTTGGGAGTCCTGATGAAATGAGAACAGCGCTTCCCATCATCAACATGCTTCCTTTTTAGAAGTCCCTTATTTACGAGCTTGATCAGATGCCGATAAATGAAGGTATAACGATAACGCCGCTGACCTATCTGCGATTCTGCTTTGTCACCAAAAATGGCATTTACAAATCCTATCGCAGTGAAGTCATCCATCTGCCATCGAATGAGTGCGGTGTAGAGCGCGGTTGGTAACCACACGGTCTGGGAGCTCATAAGTAATCCTGGGCCTCGAACGAAAACACTTAGTGGAAATCTAAACTCGTTTGCGGATTATAATCCGTGGTCGTTAGCCAGACAACCAGAGATAGTGCTCGCCAGCGAGAGGCGAGACATGCAAGAGCTAGCAAAAAAATTTGGTGATGCTGTACGTGATAGACGGCTTCAATTGGGCGTATCGCAAGATGCACTCGCATATGCGGCCGAAATTGATAGAAGCTACGTAGGACGAATTGAGCGTGGTGAGGTCAATGTCACCCTGGAAAAGGCTTATCGTCTTGCCAGGGTTATGGGGTGTGACATTCGCGATCTGCTGCCATAGATATATTTGCCAAATAATTATCTCTTTACCCAGGGAAGGTGCGAATAAGTCATATGGCACGAGAGCATTTACTGGTAACCCATTGATATTAAATGACTAAAATTTTCATTTTTTGTTCGTGGGATACTTGTTCGCACTTTCCTTAACCGACAGTCATGGCTCTCAACTGATTTTTTGAGCGACAACAAACTATCGAGAACATCGGGATCTATTGCAGGAACATCACCTGTACCGAGATTTGAAAGCAATTTGGTTATACTGAGACGTACCAGTTGTTATTCGGCAAGAGCCTTGGCTCTCTGGACAACCTCGGGTGATTCGGATGAGATGATGTCCTTTAATGTTCTCCCCATACGGGCTCCTACTAAAAACAGAATGAAAGGCCCACGCAATACTGCATGGGCTATCAGTATTAGATCAGGAAATCTTCCAGCGCTTTACCACCTTCAACAGCTGCCGCGATAGCTTTAGGCATACGACCCTGACCAGTCCAGGTCTTCTCCTGACCATCCTCGGTATAGCGGTATTTTGCTGGACGAGGAGTGCGTTTCGCTTTAGCTGAACCGTCAGCTTTCGCCGGAGCCGCAGTACCAACCAGCTCACTCGGATCTATGCCAGCTTCTTTCAGCAGCTCGGTAAACTCAGCCAGTTTTTGCAGGCGCTCGGCTGACTCAGCTCTGATTTTGCTCTCTTGATGCTCACGTTCGGCATAGATTTCGTCAAATTTGTCTTTAGCCTCGACCAACTGCTCAAAAGAGAGCTCACGCAATGCAGCACGAAGGCTACGGATATTCAGCAGAATTTTCAAAAAATCGTTCATTGATAGCCTCATGTATCACATTTTTATATCTGGAGAATTATCTCTCAATCCCAGCATCAGCTCCACTGTTTTTGGCACCAAGATGATTATAGAAATAGCATTATTCAAAAAGACGTGAGCGATATCGCGTTTGGATCTGCTGAGTGACCTGGCTCTAATCTTCTATGACACTGTGTAGCTAAGGAAGGTGCGAATAAGTCATATGGCACGAGAGCATTTACTGGTAACCAATTGATATTAAATGACTAAAATTTTCATTTTTTGTTCGTGGGATACTTGTTCGCACTTTCCCTTCCTCTTTCTGATTTGCCCGTTAAAAATTTCAACCATGAAATACACGGACAATAGTAATAAACCTATTATTTAACAGATGATTGGGGGCCTGAGCCCCCAATAATGTAATTTATTGAACATTACGACATTGACTGAAAATATCTAGACCCTTTTCGTAAACTGATGTTTTGACGTCCCAGATACCCAATACAGATGAGAAAATATTATCGTGTGAGTAACGAGTATCAGCGGCTTTCTGCTGCAAACACGCCATATCAACGCCTTTCTCTTTGGTAAATCCAGGTGACATCCACACCTGCATAGGAACACGGGTCTGATCATCCGGTGCAAACTTGTACGGTGTACCGTGTAGGTAAAGCCCTAATGCTCCCAGTGATTCACCATGATCGGAGACGTAGAGCAACGCGGTGTTGTACTTATCTTCGTAGGTTTTCAACTTGGCAATCATCTCTCCAATCACGAAATCGGTGTAGCGGATGGTGTTGTCATAGGTGTTGGTGAGCTCTTCATCTGTGCAGTTTTCAATATCACTGCGTGGACAGTCAGGGGTGAACTGACGATGAGCATCAGGGTAGCGCTTGTAGTAGGTTGGGCCATGGCTACCTATCAGGTGGAAGCCAACCAGCTTATCCCCTTTCATTTGAGCAATTTCACTATCGAGGTCTTGAAGGACAACCTCGTCATAGCATGTGTTTTTATCGCAGAACTTAGGGTGATCCTTTGGTTCGATTTCGATGTTAGGTACTCGGTCGCAGACGCCTTTGCAGCCTCCATCGTTCTCCTTCCAAAAAATGGAGATCCCCGTTTTTTGCAACACATCTAGCAGGCCCTCGCTATTGCGAGCGCGATTATCATCAAACTCCTTTCTCCCCATATTGGAGAACATGCAGGGGACGGATACAGCGGTTGCTGTCCCGCAGGAGCGGACATCGTTAAAGGAGATCACACCACCAGACTTACTTGTGAATGGGTTGGTATCTTTCTCATAGCCATTCATTGAAAAGTTCTTACCACGAGCAGTCTCACCAACAACCAGGAACATCAATGTTGGTTTGTCCTTTTTCGTAACCCGTGTGGCATCATCACCTAAAGTAACAAAAGGGATGGGCTCTGCCATATAGCGTCTATACAGGTACTTACTGGTGCTATACATGAAGTTAGCTGGAACGATTTCACGATTTAGAGTCTGATTGTTACGACCAATTGATGCGTAATCTTGGTAGTACAAGGCAGCAATTATCCCAACTATTACCAAAGAGAAAAACATAGATAACAATCGCTGGGCGATACCTTTGTACCAGGTAGATGCATACTCAATTTTCACAAAAAATATCAATGCTGCGGGTAACAAACCGGTCAAAATAACCCAGATTATTATTGGAGCGTTAACGTATGCAAAAGCTTCGCTTTGGTTTGTTTCAAATATATTCTGGATCATATCACCATCAAACAACACACGATATTTCATCATGGTGTAACTGGCGATAGAACCTGTAACAAACAGGAATGCAAAGAACGGCTTCATCAGAAAGCGGATCGAGAATGGCATGAAGACGAAGTTTAATGCAGCAACAAGTAGGAATGGGATTGAAACTACAAACCCTATTTTGAAGTGCTCGATGTTAGACAATATGTCATAGAAATGGAGCAGAACGGGCCAGTTCAGCAAAAATGCGAATACCAAAGCCAATAGCAGTACAAATGGAACAACTTTTATTCTGACAGCTGAAAACATAACAATTACCTGTTAAACGTCTATTTCTATAAAAACCACTTCATTAAAATATCAACGATTCGCAACTCAATTATTCCGACATTGCTTAAAGATATCTAATTCTTGTTCGTAGATAGCCGTCTTCACATCCCATATTCCCAGGACAGAAGAAAATATGTTGTCATGAGAATAGCGATTGGCTGCGGCATTTTTCTGCAAACATTCCATATTCATGCCTTTTTCTTTGATGAAACCAGGTGACATCCACACCTGCATAGGAACACGGGTCTGATCATCCGGTGCAAACTTGTACGGTGTACCGTGCAGGTAAAGCCCTAATGCTCCCAGTGATTCACCATGATCGGAGACGTAGAGCAACGCGGTGTTGTACTTATCTTCGTAGGTTTTCAACTTGGCAATCATCTCTGCAATCACGAAATCGGTGTAGCGGATGGTGTTGTCATAGGTGTTGGTGAGCTCTTCATCTGTGCAGTTTTCAATATCACTGCGTGGACAGTCAGGAGTGAACTGACGATGAGCATCAGGGTAGCGTTTGTAGTAGGTTGGGCCATGGCTACCTATCAGGTGGAAGCCAACCAGCTTATCCCCTTTCATTTGAGCAATTTCACTGTCGAGCTCTTGAAGGACAACCTCGTCATAGCATGTGTTTTTATCGCAGAACTTTGGGTAATCCTTCGGTTTGATCTCGATGTTAGGAACTCGGTCGCAGACGCCTTTGCAGCCGCCATCGTTCTCCTTCCAAAAAATGGAGACCCCCGTTTTCTGCAACACATCTAACAAACCCTCGCTATTACGAGCGAGATTATCATCAAACTCCTTTCTCCCCATATTGGAAAACATGCAGGGGACAGATACAGCGGTTGCAGTCCCACACGAACGAACATCATTAAAGGAGATCACGCCACCAGATTTACTGGTAAATGGATTGGTGTCTTTCTCATAGCCATTCATCGAGAAATTTTTACCACGAGCGGTTTCACCAACGACCAGAAACATCAACGTGGGCTTACTTTGATTAGTATCCCGTTTTGCATCATCACCTAAAGTTGTAAATGGGATTGGTTCAGCAAGATAACGATTGTAAACGTATTTAACGGTACTATTAACGAAATTGGCTGGAACAATCTCACGCTGGAGGTTTGAATTGTTGCGCCCCACTGACACATAATCTTGATAGTATAGTGCTGCAATAACCGCAATCACTATAAGTGATGCAAACATCGATAGGGCACGAGTTAGAATCCCTTTGAACCATTTTTCCTCATATTCAATTTCAACAAAGAAAAGTAAAATGGCAGGGATAAAACCAGCAATAGTAACCCATACTATAATTGGTAAGCTTAAATATGCTAACGCCTCATTTTGATTGGTTTCAAAAATATTCTGAATCATGTTTTGATCAAACAAGACTCTATACTTCATCATTGTGTAACTAACGATTGCACTAAGTGCGATAAGAAGTGCAAAAAAAGGCTTTATTAAATACCGTATCGAAAATGGAACAAATACAAAGTTAAGCGCTGCAACAAGCAATATTGGTAATGAAATGGCGAAACCAAACTTAAAATCTTCTAATTTGTAAAGGATTTCGTAAAAATGGAGAACTCCACGCCAGTTCAGCATAAATGCAAAATACAGTGCCAAAAAGAACATAAGCGGAACAATTTTTATTTTTATAAGGGAAGGCATACTTACTCCATTAATAGTCCAACAATCACTTTCTAACGAGACATCTTGTCTTTATGTTGAAAATGAATGGTAACAAAGCTGTACGTGAGCTTAAGCGGCATTTTGTCATTTACTGATAAAAATGCGATCTTAATCACAAATGTCTTATCCGAAATGATACACAGCTAAAATTAAGGAAGTCTTAAGATGCGCTTCGTTCAGCTTTCTATCGCTTGAAAGCCAATAGCAAGACACCGCCAGCGATCATGCCAATGCCCAGCCATTCTCTGACCGATGGTCGTTCACCAAGGAAAGTGAAAGCAAAAATAGCAACCAGGACAAGGCTGAGCTTGTCTACTGGGGCAACCTTAAAAGCCTCACCAATCTTGAGTGCTCGAAAGTAACAGACCCAAGAAACGCCTGTTGCTAAACCTGACAGAGTAAGAAAAATCCAAGTCTCTGGTGTTAGACCAAAAGGATTGGCCCACTTCCCTGTGTAAGCAATAAATGCTGATAAAACAACGATGATCACTCCTGTGCGGATCAAAGTTGCAAGGTCAGAATCAACCCCCTCCACCCCTACCTTCGCAAAAATTGCAGTCAGAGCAGCAAAAATTGCAGACAAGAAAGCCCAGTAGAACCACCCAGTTTGTGAGTCCATTTGACACTCCACAATTCGCTACGCATCAATGTTAAATTTTTTCACATGGCGCCATCCAGCTTAAGTGTTTCTTAATAAATCCCTGACACTCTTTCATAGACGGCGATTCGTCTAAGGAAAGTGCGAACAAGTATCCCAAGAACAAAAAATGAAAATTTTAGTCATTTAATATCAATGGGTTACCAGTAAATGCTCTCGTGCCATATGACTTATTCGCACCTT
>NZ_JBLUXC010000090.1:0-9388 GCF_048276795.1 Aeromonas sp. PS2Canimalfood6 | reverse complement strand
GGTTGTACCAATGCTGCATGCAGTGAATGCGTAACATGGTTTCCAGCGGATAAGGTCGCCGGCCATTACCAGCCTTGGGGTAAAACGGCTCGATGACTTCCACCATGTTTTGCCATGGCAGGATCTGCTCCATGCGGGACAAGAAAATCTCTTTTCTGGTCTGACGGCGCTTACTGCTGAATTCACTGTCGGCGAAGGTAAGTTGATGACTCATGATGAACCCTGTTCCATGGCTCCAGATGACAAACATGATCTCATATCAGGGACTTGTTCGCACCTTCCTTAATCAAATTGCGTTGAGTAATAGACTATCTGTCGCATGGATGGCGAACAAATGATCGATTTCCCGTAAAAGTGATAAGTGGAGCTAATCAATGGTGTTCAAACAGTGGCCCCCGCTCAACGTGCTGCGGGGCTTTGAGGCGGCGGCCAGACTCGGCAGTTTTCATCAGGCGGCGCAGGAGCTGCACCTGACCCAGTCCGCCATCAGCCAGCAGATCCGCTCGCTGGAGGAGCTGCTGGGCCAGCCGCTGTTTCACCGGCAGGGGCGCTCGGTCACCCTCACCGATGCGGGGCAGGATCTGCTGGAGACCACCCAGAGCGTGCTGTTGCAGCTGGCGATGGGGATCCAGCGGCTGGAGCAGTACCGCAAGCCGAACCAGCTGGTGCTCAACACCAGCACAGCCATCGCCCGCCACTGGCTGCTCCCGCGGCTGGGGGCGTTTCATCGCGCCCATCCCGAGGTCGATCTCTGGCTGTTCACCAGCGACGAAGAGCCCGACATGGCCGAGCAGACCATCGATCTCGCCCTGCGCTGGGAGCTGGCCCCCCAGGCCGAGTGTCGTCACCAGCTGCTGCTGACAGACCGCCTGCTGCCGGTGGCCGCCCCCGCCGTGCTGGCGTTGCCGGCGGCAGAGCGCACCACATTGCACGGGGAGCGGGTGCTGGACTGGCACCACTGGACCCTCAAGGGCGGGGAAGATCTGCAGCTGCAGACCTGGGGGCTCAACTTCTCCGATCCCGGTCTCTTGCTGGACGCCGCCTGCCAGGGGCTCGGCATCGCCCTGGTGAGCGAGCGGCTCTCCCGTCCCGCCCGTCAGCAGGGGCAGCTGTTGCCGCTCTCCACCCACAGGGTCAAGGGGCCGCAGTGGCATCTGCTGGTACATCAGGAGAGCGAGACCATGCCGGAGTGCCGCGCCTTCTGTCGCTGGCTTGAGTTGCAGTTTGCCGACCCCGCTCCCGCCGAGAATGGTTTGCCATCCCTCTGAGGCAGGTCACTGAATCGGGCCCGCAAGGGTGGTTAAATGGGCGTTCGTCTCTTTGCCGGATCTTGTCGTGACCATCCTGTCCGCCTCCATGCCGCCAGCCCGGGCCTGGCCTGACTATCTGCAAGCCTCCTGGCTGCGCTGCGCCCACCAGACCAGCGCGTCCCTCTGGCATCCTCCCCACTGCGCCAGAGGGCAGACCCTGGAGAGCCTGCGCCAGCGCAAGCGGGACCTGCTCACCACCGGCGAGATGGCGCTGGAGGATCTCTACGAGTTCATGGAGGGGCGCCCCTGCGCCCTGCTGCTCACCGACGAGAGCGGCTGCCTGCTGGCCCAGACCGGCCACCCCGATACCCTGCGTGAGCTGGCGACGCTGGGGTTTGGCCCCGGCGCCTTCTTCAGCGAGGGGCGCATCGGCACCAATGCCATCAATCTGGCGGCGCTGGAAGGGATGCCGCTCTGCGTCAGCGGCCCCCAGCACTTCAACCAGCGTCTCCACCCCTGGCACTGCTGTGCCAGCCCTGTCTACAACAGCACCGGTCGCCAGGTGGCGATCGTGGCCCTGATCTGCCGGGTGGAAGAGGCCGCGCCGGGGGATCTCGCGCTCACCGTCAGCGCCGGGCGCGAGCTGGCCCACCTGCTGCAGATGGAGACCCTGATGCAGGAGTCCCAGCACCACCTGAGCGAGCTCTACGCCCTGCTGGACGGCATGGATGATGGTGTGCTGGCCTGGGATCCGCAGGGCCGGCTGCGCTACCTCAACGCGCTGGCGGCCAATCGGCTACGGCTCGATCCGGCGCTCTGTCTCGGCCAGCCACTGGAGCAGCACCTGCTGCTGCCCCAGCGGTTGCAGCTCGCCATCAAGGGGCAGACCCCGCTCAGCCATGTGGAGGTGACGCTGGAGAAGCTAGGCGCTCAGGAGGGGGTGTTCATCAATGCGCTGGTGAGCCTCAAGCCACTACCCGGGCCGGACGGGGTCAGTTTTATCGCCCTGCTGCACCCGGTCGATCGGCTGCGGGCCATCAGTCAGCTGCGCCAGACGGTACCCGAGCTGTCGGCGCTGGTGGGCGAATCGAGCGCCATGCGCAAGCTGCTGCGTTACGCCCGGCAGGCGGCCCAAAGCCAGGGGCCGATACTGCTGCGCGGCGAGGAGGAGGTGGGCAAGGCCCAGCTGGCGGAGGCCATTCATTTTAGCAGCGAACGGGCCGCCGGGCCGCTCATCACCCTCAACTGTCAGGCCCTGCCGAGCGAGCGGATGGCGCTGGAGCTGATGGGCTCTGACGAGGCCGGGCAGGAGCGGGCTGGCAAGTTCGAGCTGGCCCACGGCGGCACGCTAGTGCTGGAGCAGGTGGAGTGCCTCTCTGCCCCCATGCAGGCGGCGCTGCTGCAACTGCTCAAGACAGGTCGCCTGCAGCGCTTCGACTCGGCCCGTATCCTGCCGCTCAAGGTGCGGATCATCGCCACCAGCAGCGCCCCGCTGGAGCAGAAGGTGCAGGAGGGGCACTTCGGCCGCCAGCTGCTCTATGCCCTGCAGGCGTGCGAGCTGTGGCTGCCAGGCCTGCGCGAGCGCAGCGCCGATCTGCCCGGTCTCATCAGCCAGCAGCTGGCTGCGCAGGGGCGCGAGCCGGTGCGCCAGTTCAGTCCGGCGGCCCTCGATTGCCTGCTCGCCTATCCCTGGCCCGGCAATCTGGGGGAGCTGCGCAGCGCCATCGAGCATGCCCTGCTTCACGCCGGTCAGGGGCCAATCCCGCCGGAGGCGCTGCCGGCCGCCATTCGGCACGGTTATCAGCGGGTGGCGGACGAGGTGGTGGGGCAGCCGCTGCTCACCCTGGCGGAGCTGGAACGTCAGGCCATTTTGCGCTGCGCCCACGCCTGCAAGGGGCAGGTGAGCCAGATGGCCCAGCATCTTGGCATCAGCCGCACCACCCTCTGGCGGCGGCTCAAGCTGCTCGAGATCGATCCTGCCAACTACCACGGCTGACGCCAGTCCGAGCCATTGCATATCGGTTCGCAGAACATGAAAAAGGCCCCGCAGATGCGGGGCCGTTTTTATATGGCAAGGTCAGCCGTGGCGCGGTTACAGCCCCAGCTGGTGAGCGGTGACGATGGCCGCCAGCACATCCTCGGCGGTGACCTTGAACGGCATGTTGTGGATGGTCTCCCCTTCCGCAGTAGAGGCCTTGGCCACCTCCATCAGGCGCGCCATGTCCAGCTCCTTGACCCCCATCATATGCAGGTTGGTGGGCAAACCGATCGAGCGGCAGAAGGCCAGCACCGTCTCGATCTCCGCCATGGGAGCGTTCTCCAGCACCAGCTGCACCAGGGTACCGAACGCCACCTTCTCACCGTGGTAGAGGTGGTGACACTCGGCAAGCTGGGTCAGGCCGTTGTGAACCGCGTGGGCGGCGGCCAGACCGCTGCTCTCGAAGCCGATACCGCTCAGATAGGTGTTGGCCTCGATGATGTTCTCCACCGCCTTGGTGCAGAGCCCCTGCTCCACCGCCAGCTTGGCCTTGTAGCCATCGGCCAGCAGGGTCTTGTAGCAGAGCTCGGCGATGGCCTGGGCCGCCAGGGTGGAGGCGCCACCGGCCATGGTCTGGCAACCGGACACCTTGTTGGCGCGCGCCTCGAAGTAGGTGGAGAGCGCATCCCCCATGCCGGAGACCAACAGCCGCACCGGGGCGCGGGCGACCACGCCGGTATCCATGATGACCATGTTGGGGTTGGTCGGGATCATCAGGTATTCGCTGAACTGCCCTTCCGGGGTGTAGATGACCGCCAGCGCGCTGGTGGGGGCATCGGTGGAGGCGATGGTCGGCACTATGACCACCGGCACCTGCTGGTAGAAGGCGACCGACTTGGCGGTATCCAGCGTCTTGCCGCCGCCGATGCCAATGATGACGTCAAACGGCGTCTGCTTACAGCGGGCCAGCAGGCGGTCAATCTCGGGGCGGGAGCATTCGCCGTTGAAGCAGTCGAACTCGGGCTGGATGCCTGCCCCGTGGAAGCTGGTGGCCACGGTATCGCCAACGAGCTTGGTGACGAAGGCGTCGGCCAGGATCAGCGGCTTGGCGCCGAGCGCCTTGACGTAGTTGCCGATGTTGGCGAGGGCCCCGTTGCCTTGCACGTATTTGCTGGGGCTGATGATGATGCGGTCCATATTTTATCCCTCTCTATTTATTTCGTAAGACTTCTTTTGAAACTAAAGGAGGCGAAGGGGCGGCAGTGCCGGGGACTCCTTCGTCTTTCACTTGCATGACAGCGCCTTGAAGCAGGCAGGTCAGTCGCCGAAGCGCTCCGCTGCCAGTTGCTGGAAGCAGGCCAAGGCGGCCTCGGCATCCTCCCCACGCGCCAACAGGGTGAGCGTGTCGCCCTGGCGCACGTCGAGCATGGTGAGCCGGGTCAGACTGCGGGGGTTGGCCTCTTTCTCCCCCTTCTGCAACTTGAGTTCGGCGGCAAAGGGCTTGAGAGCGGCCACCAGGCGGGCGGCGGGGCGCACGTGCAGGCCGTGGGGATTGTCTACCACCACCTCGCAGCGCAGCCAGCCGTCGTCAGGGGCTGGAGCGGCTTCAACGGCCTGCGGCTCCGCCTTGCCCGGCAGCATCGCCTGTTTCGGGCCCAGCGCGCCGAGCGCCTCGGCGGCGACCTCGTCCAGCGTCAGGCCAGAACCGGCCGCCACCACTGCGGCCAGGGTGCCCTCGACCAGCGGGGCCGGGCAGAGCCGCACCCGGGCACTCAGCTCCGGGGGCAGCAACTCGAGGGCGGTCTCGGCGCTCAGCAGGGCGCTGCCGAGATCCATCAGCACCAGCACGCCGCTGCCGTCATCCGCCTCTTCCATCGCACTCATCACGGCGATGGCGTCGGTGCCGATGGGATGGTCAGGGTCATCGACCCCGGCCGCCAGCAACAGTTTCGCCGGGCTGCCCAGCTGATCGGCCAGGGCTTTCAAACCGGCCGCCAGCATGGCGCTGTGAGAGACCACTACGATACCGATCATGTCACAACCTCGCTCTGTCACGCAGGGCGGTCAGCAGCAGCAGGGTCGAGGTGGCCCCCGCATCCTGATGGCCGATGCTGCGCTCGCCAAGATAGCTGGCGCGCCCCTTGCGGGCCTGCATCTGGATGGTGGCCTCGGTGCCGGCTGCTGCGGCAGCCACCGCCTTGTCCAGCGCCTCGGGGAGCGGCAAGCCCTGTTGTTCCGCCTGCTGCAGGGCGGCCAAAGCGGGCCACCAGGCATCGCACATGGTCTTGTCACCCGGCTCGGCACGGCCACGGGAGACGATCCCCTCCACCCCATCGCTCAGCATCTTGCCGAGCTGGCCGAGGGTCAGGCTCTGGCAGGCATCGCTGCTGGCCGCAGCCCGGATGAAGAAGGTGCCGTAGAGGGGGCCGCTGGCGCCGCCGACCGAGGAAAGCAACGTCATACCGGTGGTTTTGAGCACCTGGCCGATGTCCTTGTCCGCCACCGCGGGCAGCTTCTCCGCCACCTTGGCAAAGCCGCGCTGCATGTTGAGGCCGTGGTCACCGTCGCCGATGTCGGTATCCAGCGCCGTGAGGTAGTCACGCTGCTCGGTGAAGATATGCTCGCAGTCGAGCAGCCAGTTGACGATCTGATGCTTGCTTAACATGAATGTTCCTCAGCAGCCGCGCCGCAGGGCGGGGGTGTGAACGGGGGCATCCCACAGGGTCATCAGCTCGTCATCCACCTTGAGCAGGGTGATGGAGATGCCGGTCATGTCGAGAGAGGTGCAGTAGGGGCCGATGAGGTTGCGCACCAGATGAATGCCCGCCTCTTCGCACAGGGTGGCGAGGCGACCATAGACGCCGTAGAGCTCGGAGATGGGGGTGCCGCCGAGGCTGTTGACCAGGACGATGACCCGGTCACCCCCATTGAGCGACTCGATAAAGGTGTGCTCCTCCTGCCAGCTGCCGGTGCCTCTGTCCCAGTGGCGCAGAGTGCGGCCATAGGGGCTGTTGTCGGTCAGCTCCTTGAACATGTCGTCCACCAGGGCGTTGAGGTCGGTGAAGGGACGGCGCTCGATGCCCGGCTCGCCGTGGATGCCCACGCCGAACTCCACCTCGTTGTCAGCCAGGGTGAAGGAGGGCTTGCCGGCAGCAGGGACGGTGCAGGCGTGCATGGCCACGCCTATGGTGCGGCTCTGGTTGTTGATCCGGCGGGCCAGCGCCTCGCAGCGCGCCAGATCGTAGCCCGACTCGGCGGCGGCACCGACCAGCTTCTCGCACAGCACTGTCGTGGCAACCCCGCGGCGGCCAGCGGTGTAGAGGCTGTCCTTCACCGCCACGTCGTCATCGATGAGGGCGAAGCCCACCTTGACCCCGTCACCGTGCAGCAGCTCGACCGCCGTCTCGAAGTTGAGCACGTCGCCGGTGTAGTTCTTCACCAGAAACAGCACGCCGGCACCGCCGTCGACGGCCTGACCGCACTCGTACATCTGATCCGGGGTCGGGGACGTGAAGATCTCGCCGGGGCAGGCACCATCCAGCATTCCTTTGCCCACCAGGCCACCGTGCATGGGCTCGTGGCCGCTGCCGCCACCGGAGACCAGCGCCACCTTGCCCGTCACGGGGGCGTCGGCGCGGGTGATGTAGTGGGGTTCGATTCGCACCTTGAGCTCGGGGTGGGCAGCAGCCATCCCCATCAGTTGTTCACGGACCACGGCATCGACAGCGTTGATCAGCTTCTTCATGGCTCACTCCTTGGCTTGCCACCATACGGGTGGACAGATGGTTGATGGAGCCAGTCTAGCGAGCCATAGGGGGATAAAAATGACAGGGGTTTCGGTTCGGATCTGAAACAGCAAACAAAGCCTGACGTTTCAATCTGAAACGAGCGGATGGGGAAGATCCGGGAAAGTGTTAGCCGCCTCACAGCCATGAAAAAGGGCCCCGCAGGGCCCTTCTCGATAGCGTGAGGATTAGATGGCCCAGCCACCGGCGTAGAAGATCACCAGGGCCACGGCGATGATGACGGTGCCGATGTTGAGCTTCTTCCACTCGGCGGCAAACAGGCGGCCGACCACCAGGGCCACGAAGCCCAGCATGATGCCGGTGACGATGTTGCAGGTGAGCACGATGAAGACGGCGCACAGCATGCCGGATAGGGCATCGACCGAGTCGTTGAAGTCCAGCTTGGTGACGTTGCCCAGCATCAGCAGGCCCACATACATCAGGGCCGGTGCGGTGGCGTAGGCCGGTACCAGATAGCTCAGCGGGGAGAGGAAGATCATCAGCAGGAAGAGCACGCCGACCAGGGTGGCGGTCAGGCCTGTCTTGCCGCCGGCAGCGGTCCCTGCGGCAGATTCGATGTAGACGGCTGCCGGAGCACCACCTACCACACCCGCCACCATGCTGCTGACGGAGTCCGCAGTCAGGGCCTTGCCACCGCTGATGATGTGACCACGCTCGTTGATGAGGCCAGCCTGACCGGCCACGGCACGGATGGTGCCGGTGGCGTCAAACACGGCGGTCATCACCAGCGCCAACACGGTCGGAATCACCACCGGATTGAGGGCGCCCAGCAGATCCATGCTGCCCACCAGGGAGCCATTCTCGCCACTCAGGCTCGGCATGGCGAAGAAGCCCTGCCAGGTCACTTTCGGATCGAAGATGAGGCCGAGGATGGAGATGGCGATGATCACCATCAGGATGCCGCCCGGCACCTTGCGGCGCTCCAGGCCGAAGATGGCAGCCAGACCCAGCACCGTCATGATGACCGGGAAGGCAGTGATCTCGCCGAGCTGCACCGGCAGGCCAGCCCCTTCATTCTTGATCACCATGCCGACCCCGTTGGTGGCGATCAGCAGCAGGAACAAGCCGATACCGATGCCGGTACCGTGGGCGATGCCGGAGGGAAGGTTGTCCAGGATCCACTGGCGCACGCCGGTGACGCTGATCAGGGTGAACAGCACCCCCATCAGGAAGATAGCGCCCAGCGCGACCGGAATGCTCAGCCCCTGACCCAGCACCAGGCTGAAGGCGGTAAAGGCGGTGAGAGAGATGGCACAACCGATGGCCATCGGCAGCTTGGCCCAGAGCCCCATCAGCAGGGAGCCGAAGGCGGCGATCAGACAGGTGGCCACAAACACCGGGCCCTGCTCAAAACCGGCTGCGCCCAGCATGTTCGGCACGACGATGATGCTGTAGACCATCGCCAGGAAGGTGGTCAACCCGGCCAGCAGCTCCTGTCGCACCGTGCTGCCACGCTGGCTGATGGAGAAATAGGAATCCAGAAACCCGCCATTGCCGGCGCGGGCCGTCGTTTGTTGCGTTGCCATAGTTCATCCTGAAAGTGTGAAGGAAATCGTTTGCTTGCTGGCGCGCAAAATAGCAAGAATTTGGCGAGATTGCAGCGGATAAGCCCCCATTTCCCCGAAGTTTTTCATAAAAGGGCTCGTTGGAGGCCTCATTCTCCATGAGAGCGGCCCATCCCAAGCTTCTACACTCTTAGCTAGCCACGTTCCCATCTACCGGAGAGAAGCCCATGCACACAGGCAACCTGCTTGGCCAGATCCCCTCCCCCCTGCCCAGTGAAGTGTTCGCGGATCTGGTCAGTACCAACAATGTTCGTATCGAGCGCATTCTCTCCCAGGGGCAGCAGACCCCTACCGGAGAGTGGTTCGATCAGGATGAACACGAATGGGTATTGCTGGTGCAGGGAGAGGCCATCCTGGTCTTCATCACACCGGATACCGGGGTACAGGAACGCGTCCATCTGGGGCCGGGGGATTACATCAACATCCCGGCGCACCTTCAGCACAGGGTGGAGTGGACCCATCCGACCGAGACAACCGTCTGGCTCTGCGTCTATTACTAGCAAGCTCACGGCTCAAGAAGGCAATGCTTCTGCTGCGAAGATCGAAGAGGAGACCGTGGAGACGAAAAAAAGCCCAGTCTGTCGACTGGGCTTCTTGTTAGTGGCATAACGGACGCAGAGACGGACAAAGTCTGGCTCAAGCACAAGGGACAACAGAGCGGGATCGAGTTGTCATACCAATCAGATTAAAGATGTGATCTAATTGCTCTATTCTGGTTTCACTGTACTCAGTATGTCCGATCCAATCGATTTCTTGGCCCTCGCCAAGGCAGAAACCAACGCCAGGAAA
>NZ_JBLUXC010000089.1:0-9428 GCF_048276795.1 Aeromonas sp. PS2Canimalfood6 | reverse complement strand
GTGAATGAAGTCGAGAGCTTGGTCGATACGCATAAAAAAATCCGAAACCCAACAAGGAGTTTCGGATTCTTACACAGCCTGAGGATCGGTCAATGGATCCTTAACTGATCGGCATTAGGCCTTGGCCTCCCTTGCTTTTTGTGGCACAAAAGAAAAGACAAGCACCAGATGCGACCCAGCTTGTCGCGCTCAAGTGTTAGATTCATCTGCCATAAATCTTCACACCAACAGGACATCCTATGGAACCCGAGATCATTACCGAAGCACAGACCTGGCTGACCAACAACCAGGGGCTGATCATCGAGTATGCGGTCAACATCGCCGCCGCCCTGATCACCCTGCTGGTCGGTTACATTGCAGCCAACCTTCTCAGCGGTGGCGTGGTCAAGGTGATGCAGACCCGCAAGCTGGACACCACCGTCACCCACTTCGTCGGCAGCATCCTCAAATACACCATCCTGGTGTTCGTGGTGATCGCCGCCCTGGGCCGGGTCGGGGTGCAGACCGCCTCCTTCGTCGCCATTATCGGTGCCGCCGGTCTGGCCATCGGTCTGGCGCTGCAGGGCTCTCTCTCCAACTTTGCCGCCGGTTTCCTGCTCATCATCTTCCGCCCCATCAAGGCAGGGGAATTTATCGAGGTGGCAGGCACCAATGGCGTTGTGCAATCGGTCCAGCTCTTCACCACCACCCTCACCTCCGGTGACAACAAGATGGTGGTAGTGCCGAACTCCGCCATCCTCAACGGCACCATCGTCAACTACTCGCGCATGGATACCCGCCGCGTCGACATGACCTTCGGCATCGGCTACGGCTCGGATCTCCGCAAGGCCAAACAGATCCTGGAGCGGCTGGTGAGCGAAGAGCCCCGCATCCTGAAGGAGCCGGCAGCCACCATTGCCGTTGCCGCGCTGGCCGACTCCTCAGTCAACATCGTGGTGCGTCCCTGGGTCAAGACCGGTGATTACTGGGGTGTCTGGTTCGACTTCCACGAGAAGGTGAAGCTCACCTTCGACGCCGAGGGCATCGAGATCCCCTTCCCCCAGCGTGTGGTCCACATGCAGAAGACGGCGGATTGATCCTCGGTGTGCGTTCTCCAGTGCCAGCCTTCGGGCTGGCACTGTCGTTTCTGCCTTGCTGTGACATGAAAAAAACCGGCCACAGGCCGGTCTTGCGCACCAGATAGCACTGCGTTCTCACCCCAGCCGACGTGCGACCCGGTTGAGCAGGGGCTGCATCAGCACATAGCCCCCCAGCACGGCTCCGATCACCGCCAACACGCGGATCTCCAGCGTCGGCGCCGCATTGGCCAGCGTCAGGGTCAGCAAACCGATGAGGCCGGTGGCGATCAGGCTCAGGGCAAACAGGGATAACAGGGCTTTCATCTCGATCTCCTCATTCCACACCATTGATTCCATACCTTGGCCATCCCTGGGAGATCTCGTCCATTCGGCTCATATGGTAGCCAGCGTCTGTTGTCCACCATTTGCGCCTGCTCAAAAAACCGTCCGATGAGCGTCTGTTGAATACCCTTTGATCTGTCACGCCAGCTTTCCAGAGCCACGGCCGCGCTCCCCTTGAAATGAAAGCCTTTTCAACCCGAACAAGCATGCGCAAACGCAAGATCCCGGGGTACTGGGTGACTCATAATCGCACTGTTTTGGTTGTACACTCCCTCGTTGCAGACAATTGGTAATGCTCTGTTACACGGGGCGCACGGAGTGCCCGGTATAATGCTCGCATAATAAGGTTTGGCGGGAGCCTTGCCTGCAAGGTTCAAACACAACTTGGAAGACTGATAATCCTATGAAAAATATCAATCCAACCCGGACCCAGGCCTGGCAGGCACTGGAAGCCCATTTTGCAGCCAACAAGGAGATGCGTCTCAAGGATCTGTTCGCACAGGATCCCAAGCGTTTTGACAAGTTCTCCCTCACCTTCGGTGGCGACATCCTGGTCGACTACTCCAAGAATCTGATCACCGAAGAGACCCTCAAGCTGCTGGTGAACCTGGCTGGCGAGACCGATCTGCGCAGCGCCATCGACGCCATGTTCAACGGCGACAAGATCAACATGACCGAAGGACGCGCCGTACTGCACACCGCCCTGCGCAACCGCTCCGACCGTCCCATCGAGGTTGACGGCAAGGACGTGATGCCGGAAGTGAACGCCGTACTGGCCAAGATGAAGGGCTTCTGCGAGAAGGTCATCAGTGGCGAGTGGAAGGGCTATACCGGCAAGGCCATCCAGCACGTGGTCAACATCGGCATTGGTGGCTCCGATCTGGGCCCCGTCATGATCACCGAGGCCCTGCGCCCCTACAAGAATCACCTGGAGATGCACTTCGTCTCCAACGTCGACGGCACCCACATCGCCGAGACGCTCAAGAAGATCGATCCGGAAACCACCCTGTTCCTGGTGGCCTCAAAGACCTTCACCACCCAGGAGACCATGACCAACGCCCTGACCGCCCGCGACTGGTTCCTCGGTCACGCCGGCGACAAGGCTCACGTGGCCAAGCACTTCGCCGCCCTGTCTACCAACGGCAAGGCCGTGGCCGAGTTCGGCATCGACACCGACAACATGTTCGAGTTCTGGGACTGGGTCGGCGGCCGTTACTCCTCCTGGTCCGCCATCGGCATGCCCATCGCCCTCTCCCTCGGCTTCGAGCACTTCGAGGCCCTGCTGCAAGGCGCCTTCGAGATGGACATGCACTTCGCCACTGCCGCCTATGAACAGAACGTGCCTGTACTGCTGGCCCTGATCGGCCTGTGGTACAACAACTTCCATGGTGCCGAGTCCGAAGCCATCCTGCCGTACGATCAGTACATGCATCGCTTCCCTGCCTACTTCCAGCAAGGCAACATGGAGTCCAACGGCAAGTACGTGGATCGCGACGGCCATCCGGTGGACTACCAGACCGGTCCCATCATCTGGGGTGAGCCGGGTACCAACGGCCAGCACGCCTTCTACCAGCTGATCCATCAGGGCACCAAGCTGATCCCCTGCGACTTCCTGGCGCCGGCCATCAGCCATAACCCCATCGGTGACCACCATCCGAAGCTCCTGGCCAACTTCTTCGCCCAGACCGAAGCCCTGGCCTTCGGCAAGAGCAAGGAAGCGGTGGAGGCCGAGTTCCTGGCCGCCGGCAAGACGCTGGAGCAAGTCAAGGATCTGGTGCCGTTCAAGGTGTTCGAAGGCAACCGCCCGACCAACTCCATCCTGTTCAAGCAGCTGACCCCGAAAACCCTCGGCTCCCTGATCGCCATGTACGAGCACAAGATCTTCGTACAGGGCGCAATCTGGAACATCTTCTCCTTCGACCAGTGGGGTGTGGAGCTGGGCAAACAGCTGGCCAACAAGATCCTGCCGGAGCTGGGCACCGATGAGGCCGTCACCAGCCACGACGGCTCCACCAACGGCCTGATCAACACCTGGAAAGCCTGGAAGGCCTGATTGCTCGCGCCCTCCAGAATGCAAAAGCCCCGCTCGATGAGCGGGGCTTTTTTATAGGCTTCAATCTGTCTGTTTGCATCATCCGGACGACAGGCCAGGTGTCTAAGCCAGCCAGTAACGGGGATCGTCATCCCCGCCCCTTCCGATGCCGCTCAGCGAAGGCTTAACCGCCGACGGCAATACGCTTCATGTCCTTCATGTAACCACGCAGGGTCTGGCCGATCTTCTCGCACCAAGCATGGTTGCGGGTCATGCCAGATTAACCGCCAACAGCGATGCGCTTCATGTCCTTCATGTAACCACGCAGGGTCTGGCCGATCTTCTCGATCGGGTGGTTGCGGGTCGCTTCGTTGGCAGCCAGCAGGGCCAGGTTGTCCACCGCCTTACTCTCGGCACGGGCACTGCCCAGGTCCCCTGCTTGCAGGGTCGGCATGAAGTGCTCACGCAGCAGCGGCACGGCAGCGTTGGCAAACAGGTAGTTGCCGTACTCCGCGGTATCGGAGATGACCACGTTCATCTCGTACAGACGCTTGCGGGCGACGGTGTTGGCGATCAGCGGCAGCTCGTGCAGAGACTCGTAGTAGGCGGACTCTTCATAGATGCCGGAGGCCACCATGGTTTCGAACGCCAGCTCGACACCCGCCTTGACCATGGCCACCATGACCACGCCATTATCGAAGTACTCCTGCTCGGCGATCTTGCCAGCATAGGCAGGGGCATTCTCGAAGGCGGACTTGCCAGTCTCTTCGCGCCAGCCGAACAGCTTGGCATCGTCTTCGGCCCAGTCAGCCATCATGCCGCGGGAGAACTCGCCGGCGATGATGTCATCCATGTGCTTCTCGAACAGCGGACGCATCAGGGTGCGCAGTTGCTCGGAGAGCTCGAAGGCACGCAGCTTGGCCGGGTTGGAGAGACGGTCCATCATCAGGCTGATGCCACCCTGCTTCAGGGCCTCGGTGATGGTCTCCCAGCCGAACTGGATCAGCTTGCCGGCATAGGCCGGGTCGGTGCCCTCGGCAACCAGCTTGTCGTAGCAGAGCAGGGAACCGGCCTGCAGCATGCCGCACAGAATGGTCTGCTCGCCCATCAGGTCGGATTTCACTTCCGCGACGAAGGAAGATTCCAGCACGCCGGCACGGTCGCCACCGGTAGCAGAGGCCCACGCCTTGGCGATGGCCATGCCCTCACCCTGGGGATCGTTCTCCGGGTGGACGGCGATCAGGGTCGGTACGCCGAAACCACGCTTGTACTCTTCACGCACTTCGGTGCCCGGGCATTTGGGTGCAACCATCACGACGGTGATGTCGGCACGGATCTGCTGACCCTCTTCCACCACGTTGAAGCCATGGGAGTAGCCCAGCGCAGCGCCCTGCTTCATCAGCGGCATCACGGTTTTGACGACGTCGGAGTGCTGCTTGTCCGGAGTCAGGTTCAGCACCAGATCGGCGGTCGGGATCAGCTCTTCATAGGTGCCGACCACGAAGCCGTTGTCGGTGGCCTTCTGCCAGGAGGCGCGCTTCTCGGTGATGGCGGCCTTGCGCAGGGCGTAGGAGATGTCCAACCCGGAGTCGCGCATGTTCAGACCCTGGTTCAGGCCCTGGGCGCCACAGCCCACAATCACCACCTTCTTGCCCTTCAGCACGTTGCAGCCGTCCGCGAACTCTTCGCGCTGCATGAAACGACACTTGCCCAGCTGGGCCAACTGCTGACGCAGGTTCAAGGTGTTGAAATAGTTAGCCATGGTGATTGCTCCGTTCGATTGATTCCATGCCGGATAGCGGCGTTGTCGAAACCACTATAGCGCGGGACACTTATTGCCTGAACTGATATATTCGAAACAGTACGTTGCAGGAATTGAAATGTGATTTCCCGCAATCTCCCGCCGCCGAGCCATCGTGCTACAGGGCGCCTGACAACGCCGCAGGAATAAAAAGATGGACCTTCGCAATCTCGAACTGTTTCTCCACCTCGCCGACTCCCTCCACTTCGGCAAAAGCGCCGATGCCATGGCGGTCAGCCCCTCCACCCTGAGCCGCGCCATCCAGCGACTGGAACAGGAGACCGGCTGCGTGCTGTTCGAGCGGGACAACCGCTCGGTGCGGCTCACCCCTGCTGGTGACAAGCTGCGGGAGTTTGGCGGTGCCTTGCTGCAGGAGTGGCGCCAACTCAAACAGGAGCTCAAGCGCAGCGACGAGCCGCTGCAAGGGCGGCTGCGGGTGTTCTGTTCGGTTACCGCCAGCTACTTTCTGCTGCCCGAGGTACTGGAGCGCTTTCGCCGCCGCTACCCCCAGCTGGAGATCAAGCTGGAGACCGGCGACCCGGCACTGGCAGTGGACAAGATCCTGGCTGACGAAGCCGATCTCGCCATCGCAGCGAGGCCGGATGCGCTCTCGTCCAAGCTGGAATTCGCCAGCCTGCAACAAGTCCCTCTGGTGTTCATCGCCCCCCGCAATGCCCCCCAGCAGGGTCAGTGGTTCCCCCAGGGCGAACCTGACTGGGAGCGCCTGCCGCTGATCCTCTCCGAACAGGGGCTGGCCCGAAAGCGTTGTGATCAATGGTTTCGCAACAAGGGGATAGCTCCCAACATCTATGCAGAAGTGGCGGGCAACGAGGGCATCGTCGCCATGGTGGCCCTCGGCTTCGGTGTGGGTGTCGTGCCTGCCGCCGTCATCGATCACAGCCCCATGGGGGACAAGGTGCGTGTGGTCGAGCCCAAACCGGCGCTCAAGGCGTTCGACGTCGGCATCGCCGTGCTCAAGAAGCGGCTTGAAGAGCCGCTGATCCGCGCCTTCTGGGACACCGCACGCGGCCAGGGAGGCCTTCGCTGATCCGGCAGGCGTCGGAGCCACAGTGAGTGTCAAATGTATCAGTATGAAAGTGGGGGAGAAGAGGGGACACTGGCCGGCACCATCCAGCCACCATCAAGGAATAGAGCGTGAGCCAGCATCTTGTCGAAATCCGCAGTGCCATCCTGTTCGCAGAATATCTGCAAAGCCTCGGGGTCCAGCGCCATGAACTCGATCGGGAGCAGGAGATCTATCTCCAGGACAGGCACCTCGCCACGGTGCAATGCATTCAGGGGGAGCTGCGCTTTTATCTGCGCGCCAGCGCACTGGCCAGATCGTGATCCGCAATCGGTCACAGTACCCGCACGCAAAGCGTATTAGACTGGCACCATCCGTCCCCCTCGCCCCGGGGGCCACCACGAGGAGTGCCCATGAAACAAAGCGGCCTGGATCGGCTCTTCAAACCTCACTCGATCGCCGTCATCGGCGCCTCCAGTGATCCGCAGAAAGCAGGCCATGTGGTCATCCGGCACCTGCTGGCGGGTCAGTTCCAGGGCCCTATACTACCCGTAGCCCCCCGCAGCCAGGCCATCGCTGGCGTGCTCGCCTATCCGGACATAGAGAGCCTTCCCCTCTCCCCCGATCTCGCCATCGTCTGTACCCGGCGCGAACGGGTACTGCCGCTCATCGAGGAGCTCGGCAAGAAAGGAACCGGAGCCGCCATCATACTGGCCGCCCAGTTCTCCACTGACGAGCGCCTGCGGCTCAAGCATCTGTGCCAGCAATACGGCATCCGGCTGCTCGGCCCCAACAGCATGGGCATGCTGCTCCCCGGGCAGGGTATCAACGCCAGCTTTTCCCCCATTGCAGCGACTCCGGGACAGGTCGCGTTTCTCTCCCAGTCGGCAGCGGTCAGCACCACCATCCTGGATTGGGCCAAGCAGCGCGAAATCGGCTTCTCGGCCTTCATCTCCCTGGGCGATCATTGCGACATCGACTTTGGCCAACTGCTGGATCAGCTCTCCCGGGACGGGACGACCCGCGCCATCCTGATCTACATGGACAAGCTGCACGATGCCAGGCACTTTCTCTCCGCCGCCCGTGCCGCCTCGCGTAACAAACCCATCCTGATCCTCAAGAGCGGTCGGCACGACCCGGCCAACGGTCTCGACAATGTCTATGATGCCGCCATCCGCCGGGCTGGCATGCTGCGCGTCCGGGATACCCACGAACTGTTTGCCACTGTCGAGACCCTGAGCCACTCCCTGACCCTCAAGGGGGAGCGGCTCGCCATCCTCTCCAACGGGCGCGGTCTCGCCAACATGGCCGCAGACGTACTGCTGTCTCGGGGAGGCAAGCTGGCGATGCCACCCCTCGACATCGGCAGCGATGCAGATATCGAGGCCTACAAGAGTGCACTCGAGACGCTGCTCCAAGGGGACAGTGCCGATGCCATCCTGCTGATCCATGCACCGTCCCTCACCGCCCGAGGTGTCACCCTCGCCAGCAACCTGATCGACTTCATCAAGCAGCATCCCAGGGCCAGACGATTCAACATACTGACCAACTGGGCAGGCGAATACTCCGCCCAAGAGGGGAGACGCCTGTTCAACGAAGCGGGCATCCCGACCTATCGCACCCCGGAAAGCGCCGTCACGGCCTTCATGCACATGGTGGAATATCGCCGCAACCAGAAACAGTTGATGGAAACACCGGCCTCCCTGCAGGGCGACAGGCTCGATGTCGAGCGCTGCCAGCAGCTTCTTGGGCAAGCGCTGGACCGCCAGCAGCGGGTGCTGGACACCCACCTGGCCCATCCCATCTTGCAGGCAGCCGGGCTATCCACCCTCGCGACCTGGATCGTTTCCGATGCCATCGAGGCCGCACTGACTGCAGAACAGATTGGCTACCCCGTAGCGGTGAAGCTGCGATCTCCCGACATCGCCCACAAATCCGATGTACACGGTGTCATGCTGAACCTGCGCACCTCGGCGGAAGTCGCCCAGGCGGCGGATGCCATTCTGGACAGGGTACGTCAGCACGATCCTGGCGCCCGCATAGAAGGGCTTCTGGTACAACGCATGGCACGCCGCAGCGGGGGTCTGGAGCTACGGATCCGCTTGCAGCAGGATCCGGTCTTCGGCCCCGTCATCCTGCTCGGGGAATCCGGCGCCGAGCCCCGCGACATGGTCGCGGCCCTTCCTCCCCTCAACCAGGCACTGGCTCGCTACCAGATCATTGGTGCCCTCAAGGATAGCAAGATCCGCGAGCAGGCCAGTCCGGTACGGCTCGATATCGACGCCCTCGGCCAGGTGCTGTGCCAGCTCTCCGAGCTGCTGCTGGCCTTCCCCGAGATACAAGAACTGGATCTGCACCCGCTGCAGGCCTGTGGCGAAGAGATGGTGATCCTGGATGCCCGGCTCGTCTTGGCAGAGCGAGGACAACAAGTGCTGCCACTGGCCATTCGCCCCTATCCCACCGAGCTGGAAGAGGGTGCCTGGCTGAAAGATCAGAGTCATGTGCTGCTGCGCCCCATCCGCCCCGAAGACGAGCCGGCCCACAAGCAGTTCGTGCGGCAGGTGTCTGATGAAGACAGGTACAAACGCTTTTTTGCCGACGTGGGGGAGCTGGGGCATGAGGAGCTGGCCCGCATGACCCAGATCGATTATGACCGGGAAATGGCCTTCGTCGCCGTGGGTCAGGACGGCCCTTTCAGCCAGCAGATCCTGGGAGTGGTGCGAGCCATTGCCAGCCCGGATCAATCGGATGCGGAGTTTGCCATCCTGGTCCGCTCAGACTTGAAAGGGCTCGGACTCGGCAAGTTGATGATGGAAAAGATCGTGCGCTACGCCAGAGAGCGTGGCATAGGCCAGCTATCTGGCATGACCATGCCCAGCAATCGCGGCATGATCAATCTGGCCAAACGGCTCGGTTTCAAGATCGATATTCAGCTGGAAGACGGGATAGTCAACATGGAGCTGCCCTGTGCTGATCAGGTTGTATAACGATACAATCGTGGTGGTAAATCAACCAGATATGGATGGATAACGTGAATTTCAGGCAATAAGAAACCCCGCTCGAGTGAGCGGGGTTTCTTGTATTGGGTGCCTGGCAGTGTCCTACTCTCGCATGGCGAATGCCACACTACCATCGGCGCTACAGCGTTTCACTTCTGAGTTCGGCATGGGG
>NZ_JBLUXC010000088.1:0-9968 GCF_048276795.1 Aeromonas sp. PS2Canimalfood6 | reverse complement strand
TGCGGCGGAGCACCGTTGGAGGTGATCAAGCAATACATTCAAAACCAGCGGGGCTGACGCCCCGGCGAAATTCCCCTCCCACCTACGTCGGAGGGAGTCCCCTTTCGCATTTAAGATGGCCTGCCACTCGTCCGCCGGCAGCCAGCCGGGTTCGTCCCCGTCCCCCAGGGCGATGAACCCCTCGTAGTCGAGCTCGCCGATCAGCTCCCCTTCCCGGTAGAGGGGATCGTCGATGGCGATCACCAGGGACTGGCTGTCAATGAGAGAGAGCGCCTTTCGCACCACTGCGCCGAACTCCCGGTCCACCAGCACCACCTTGCTCTGGGCGTGCTGGAAGATGAAGGCCATTGCGTCCGCATCGAGCCGGGTGTTGATGGTGTTGAGCACAGCGCCGCTCATGGGTACCCCGAAGTGCGCCTCGAACATGGCCGGCACATTGGGGGCGACGATGGAGACGGTGTCCCCCTCGCCAATGCCGCGACGGCGCAGGGCCGAGGTGAGCTGGCGGCAACGGCGTTCGGTCTGGGCCCAGCTCTGGCGCAAGGGGCCGTGGATCAGCGCCGGATAGTCGGGATAGACCCGGGCGGCCCGCCCCAGAAAGCTCAAGGGGGTCAGCGCCTCGAAATTGGCGGGCGTCTTGCCAAGGCCGGCGTCGTACATGTTCTGCTCTGTCATCGGATCCTTCCTCACAGGGACACAAAACGGGGTGGCACTCGCGGTTCACCACGACCGGCATTGTGCCCTGATGCGGGGCCAGGATGCCGGCTGGAACCGGATGAAAGGGTATCAAGGGGGCCAGATCCCAGGTATTAGCGAAACGTCTTAGGGGCCCTCGGCCCTGCTCCCCCTGTCGCCAATCGCCGACGCTATTTTTGTGCGGTCACTTTTTGCGCAGTCAGCCCCTGTCGCGATCCCGTGGCCCTTGCCTTGAGCCTGCGGCGCAAAATGCCAAGAATGATCCCAAGCCCTCAACGGGTATGAGTACAAGGAGAAGAGTGATGAACAAATCCATGTTGGCAGGTGTCGGGATCGGTGTTGCCTCTGCGCTGGCATTGTCGGCGGTCGCCAGCGGATCCCTGTTTTCATCAGAGCCCCAGTTTGCCGAGGTGCTGGCCAGCAAGCCGGTGACCGAGACCATCAAGACGCCACGTCAGGAGTGCCGCAACGTCACCCTGACCCACCGCAAGCCGGTGCAGGACGAGCACAAGATCCTGGGTACCGTGGTTGGCGCGGCCCTGGGCGGCGTGGTCGGCCACCAGTTTGGCGGTGGCAGCGGCAAGAAGGTGGCCACCGCCGCCGGTGCCGTGGCAGGGGGTTATGCCGGGAATCAGGTGCAGGGCAACATGCAGGCCGGTGATACCTACACCACCACGGAGCAGCGCTGCAAGACGGTGCAGGAGAGCAGCACCCGCACCATCGGCTATGACGTCACCTACCGCCTCGCCGGCCAGGAAGGGGTGGTACGCATGGAGAAGCAACCCGGCCCCACCATTCCGGTCAAGGATGGCAAGCTGGTACTGAGCAACGCGCAGGGTTGATACTCCGTTAGGAGCGCCCTGCCATGAGGAAGGCCCACCACGACGGTGGGCCTTTTTCATCTTCGCAACCCAACCTGTCTGCAACAGGTCTTCCCAACAAACGTTTTCTCAACAGAAAGGGGCCCGCAGGCCCCTTTCTTGTTGCTCAATCATCCTCAGTGGCGACCGAAGGGCCACCAGGGCTTGTCGTTGTCCTGGATGTCGACCCGGGTCTGCTGCAGGGCGCCGGGCTGGCCCCCTTCCACCCGATCGAGGCTCACCCTGAACTGCTCGGTGGGCTCGACGAACCAGTCATCGATGATCAGCACTTTGACCGACTTGCTGCCCCCCTCGCCCGCAGCCCAGCTCACCGACTGACCGAACCAGGGCAGGAAATCCAGCCCCCAGCGCGCCGTGACCCCGTCAAGGGCCACCCGGGCCCGGGCCGGCTTGCTCAGATCGCCGCTTCGCACCAGGGGGATCTCGGCAAACCACTGCCCCTCGTTCACCGTGATACTGGCCTGAGCCAGCGAGATGGTGGACGGTGCCAGCTTGTCCTTGATGGTCACCAGGGTCTGGTGCTGATCCCCCAGGGTCGCGCCGCTCGCATCAAACAGCTCCAGGGTAAAGGTCTCGTCCCCCTCGTGCAGGGTGTCGCTCTTCACCGGGATGCTGATGGTCTGGGGCTCGCTCTGCCCGGCAGCCCAGTGCAGGGTACCGGTGAGGGGCGCCACGTCGCTTGCGTCCGCGCTGCCATGGACGATGCGATAACTCACGCTCGCCTCCCCATGGCTGCCATCGCGGCGCGCTACGCTCAAGACCAGGGTGTTGCCCTCCTCCACGTTTGCAGCGGCGCTCTCGAGGCTCAATACCCCGGCGGGCGGCAGCGGATACTGGATGGCTACCAGCACGGGATCGTGATCCGAGGCGCTGAAGGGCCCTTCGGATTTCGCCAGCTGGCCGCTGTACTTGCTGCCGTACTCGAAGAAGTTGCTCTCGGCGGAGTTGATGTGCCAATCCTCGATGCCGATCACCTTGGCCGCGAGGCTCGGGTTTGCCAGGGCGTGATCCAGGTTGCCGAGCTCCCCTTCATAGCTGTAGGAGTAGGTGTCGGTGCCGTGGAAGCGGGTGTTGAGGTTCACAAACCCATACCCCTTGCCCAGGGCGCTGCCGCTCTCCTCGAAGGGCTGACCCGCCAGGGTGGTGAAGGAGGCGCTCATGATCTGGCGCGCCTGGGCGGCCGGATCATAGTCGGTCAGCACCCGGATGGGATCTTCCATGCCATAGGCGTTCATGTCGCCGATGAGCAGCAGATCCCCGGCCAAATCTTTGAGCTGCTCCCCCAGCACCTTGGCGGCAGAGACCCGCAGCGCGTTGCAGTGGCCCTGGCCATCCAGCGGATCGGCGGTGGCGTAGTCGGGGTAATCCTCAAAGCAGGCGGAGCCCTTGGACTTGAGGTGGTTGACCACCAGGGTCAGGGGCGCATCCCCCTTGGGCGAGCTGAAGCGCTGCACCAGCGACTCGCGCATTCCCTGATTGATGGTCACCGGCTTGCCGCTGGCGTCCACCGCCTCGGCCTGCTGCACCGGCAGCGCGATAAGGCTGGCGGCCCCTTGCGGGGTCACCTTGGCGGGCCGGTAGATGAGCCCCACCGTGATGGCGTCGGTGCCAATGGGCTTGCCATCCGGCGAGGCAATCCAGCGGTAGTGATCCGCCTCATCCGGCTGTGCGGCATTGATGGCCGCCACCAGGTTGGCGATGGCGGAGTTGTCGCCATAGCCGTTGTTCTCGATCTCCATCAGCCCCACCACGTCGGCATTGAGGCGGGTGATGGCGCTGACTATCTTGGTGCGCTGCAGCTCGAACTCCGCCACCGTCAGGGCGCCCCGGTTGCTGCCGGTGGGGTTGGCATCGCCCCCCACGACCGTGGTGAAGAAGTTGAGCACGTTGAAGCTCGCGACCCGCAGATCCCCCGCCTCGGCAAGTTCGAGGGTTTCCACCCGATCCCAGCCGCTGTGATCAATCTGGCTCGCGTCGATGCGGTTGCTGGCCACCAGCCGGAACAGGTTGTAGGAGTAACCAAGCGCCCCCTCCAGCCCGTTGAGCTTGTCGCCGATGCGAAGGTAACCGTCCTCGGCGTTGAAGCCGGGGAACCAGGGCAGCACGCCGTCCGGCGCCTTGGCGTCGGTCTCCACCACCAGCTGGTTCCGCTGGTTGTGAAGGGCCCAGTCGCTCGCCTCCTCGCTCATGGCGGCAAATTTCTGGGTCGACTTGATGAGCGGCGCGCCATAGGCCAGCACCAGGTTGTTGCGCTTGCCGTCGTAATCGAAGCTGAAGTTGCGGGTCACCACCAGGCTGGAGCCCGGCACTAGCCGTACCTGCATCCCCTCGTGACGCTCCAGCAGCTGGCTCAGGCTCTCCCCCGCCACCGGCACCAGATCCACTGCCGCCGGCACGCCCCCAGCGGGCCGGGTCACCACCAGCTCGTCGGCATTGATCTGGGTCTGGTTGAAATACTCCTTCACCTTGCCCGAGACGCACACCTCGGCCCCCGGCACGATGGCAGCGTTGGCCTTGGTGCTGTAGACGAAGAGGCCGTCGGAGGTGGCCGGATCCCCGTCCCCCTGCTCGTCCTGAATGAAGAAGCCCTTGTAGAGGCCGCTCACTACCTGGGTTACCACGCCGCGAGTGGCATAAGCCTGTTCCGATTCAAACTTGCCGGCCGGCACCAGGGGGCTGCTGCTGCCCGTGCCCTGAATGGCGGGCACCGGCACCAGGCTGTCCACCGGGCAGACGAAGGCGGGTGGCTGGGTGCCATCGCAGGGGCCATCGCCACTGCAACCCAGACCACTGGCGTCATCTTTCGGGGCCGCCACGTATTCCTGCGCCGGATCGAAGGGGGCGGTTGCATCAGTGCGGCCGATGGTGACGGTGGCCTTGCGGCGCAGGGTCATGTCCAGGGTCGAGACGTTGCCCGACACCCAGGCCGTGCCCGGATCCACCCCCACCTGGCCGAAGCTGTCCACTATCTCGCTGCCGCGATAGAGCACCAGGGCGTCGTCACCATTGAACACCAGGTTGCCGCTGGTGCGGTTGGCCTTGGCCAGGATCTCGCTGCTCGCGGAGGGGTTGGCCAGCACCAGGGTGGCGCCCGGGGCCAGCGTGCCTTGCAGCGCCAGGCTGTTGGTGGGTGATTCGCTGATGGGTTTGCCGTTGGCGTAGAGCGCCAACCGGTATTGGGAGAGATCGACGAGGTCGCTGCCGAGGTTGCTCAGCTCCACCGCCTTGTTGTTGCCGGACCCTTCCAGGTATTCGGTGATAAGCAGTTGCGCCTGTGCCTGTCCAGCGAGCGCCAGCCCGACGGCCAGCGCCACCAGAGAGTGTCTTCCTGACATGGTCAGTTTCCTTTTTTATTTGCAGATCATGTTATTGGCGCCCCGCACAAGGCGGGCCGCAGCACCTTGGATGCAGCCATCAACGGGAGGCATGTCAGCCCCCGGCCGAAACTGCGCGCCCACTCTGCCCCGTCGGCGCCGGGGCTGCTGCGAGCTGGCTAACAATGACAACAAAATGTTGCGCCAAGGTGACGGGCAATACCCGAATGGGCAGTGTCTGCCATCGCTGCGCAGGAAGTTGTCGCCCCCTGCCCCTGCTGGCGGCCTCTGTCAGGGAGCGACATCGGCGCCGGGGCAGACAGGGGGAGCACAACGGCGGCCCTCTGCCCGCTACCATCTCGTGAACAACCCCACTCACAGACTCCGGATCATGGGCAAATCCATGGGCGCCATACCGGGCGCCACTCCCTTCGTGGCCCGAGAAGGCAGAAAACCGGGGGTGGAACGCTCTCCTGGTGCTCTTGTGGAACCGGTTCCAGTAATGACAGAAATAACAAGAGAGGGGATGACACAAACGTTTGTTGCTTTTGCGCTCGCGAATGGCAATAGTTCTCACTTTCTTTTTTGACCGTCTCTATTCTCGAGGTGCTACAAGATGTTTCGTCACCCCCTGGCAAAGTTGCTGCTGCTCGGCCAGCTCGTCCTGGTGAGCTGGATGGCGCAGGCCGCCCCCCCCGTTGAAGTGGAAGATGTGATGGGCCGCAAGGTCTCCCTCAGCCTTCCGGCAAACCGTATCGTGCTCGGTTTCTATCCCGAAGATTACCTGGCGGTGGCCGGTGAAGGCGGGGCCGAACGCCTGGTGGGCATGTCCCTGGGCTGGTTCATGAAGTCCCGTCCCGCCATCTGGTCGCTCTATGTGGCCAGCCAGCCACAACTGGCCAAGGTCCCCGACCTTGGCAACGTGCAGGATCAGAGCTTCTCCATCGAGAAGACCCTGGCAGTCAAGCCCGACCTGGTGATCCTGGCGAAGTGGCAATATGAGGCCCTGGCCGCCGACCTGCCACGCCTTGAACAGGCGGGGATCCCGGTGGTGGTCATCGACTACAACGCCCAGACCCTGACACAGCACATGGCGAGCACCCTGCTGCTTGGCAAGCTGACCGGCCAGGAGGCCCGCGCCCGGAAGATGGCCGACGAGTACAAGGCCAAGATTGACACCATCACCTCCCGCATCGCCGCCGCGAAGCGCACGCCGCCCCGGGTCTACATCGAGCTGGGTGACAAGGGCCCGGCCGAGTACAGCTACACCTATGGCAAGGACATGTGGGGCGCCATGGCCCTGCTGGCCGGTGGCAACAACGTGGCCGCCCCCTTCGTCGATCGCTGGGGCCCCATCCACCCGGAACAACTGCTGGCGAGCAAGCCCGAGGTGATCCTGATGGCTGGCTACGAGAGCGTGAGCAGTGCCGTCGCCATGCAGGTCGGCCAGGATGTGTCGGAAGAGACCGTGCGCCAGCGTCTGCAAGGCTTTGCCGCCCGTCCGGGCTGGAGCGAGCTGCCTGCGGTGAAGCAGGGTCGCCTCTACGCGGTCTATCACGGCGCCACCCGCAGCATCATGGATGCCGCCCTCATCGAGTTCATGGCCAAGGCCCTCTATCCGGACCTCTTCCAGGATCTCGACCCCCTGGCCACCTATCAGGCGTTCTACCAGCACTACCTGCCCATCCGTCCCCAGGGCACCTTCATGCTGGGCATCAAGCAGGATGACGCAAGCTAACCCCGGCAATTCGGGTGCGGCCCACCTCGGCCACCCCCTCTTCAGCAACCCTCTTGGATTGTGTGGGCGCCTCTTGCGGCGCCCGTTTCAGGATTGACATCATGAATGATTTGGCTGCCCTGCAGCAGACCCTCGCCCGGCAGCGGCAACGGGAGCGCCGTCGCTGGCACTGGCTCCTGCTGCTCACCCTGGTCCTGTGCATTACCCTGGTGCTCGACATCGCCACCGGCCCCTCCCTGTTGGCCCTGCACGACGTGATCGATGCCCTGGTTTCCCCCGCCCAGGCCGATCCCATGACCCGCACCATCGTCCACGACATGCGCTTGCCTATCGCCCTCATGGCCCTGGTGGTCGGCGCCTCCCTCGGTCTTGGCGGTGTGCAGATGCAGACCCTGCTAGACAACCCCCTCGCCAGTCCCTATACCCTCGGGCTCGCGGCGGCGGCGGGCCTTGGCGCGGCGCTGGCCCTCTACACCGGCGGCCTCGGGCTTCCTCCCCTGGTGGCCATCCCTGCCGGTGCCTTCATTGTGTGCATGTTTGCCGCCTGCCTGCTGTTTGGTCTGGCCATGATGCGCCATGTCAGCAGTCAGACCCTGATCCTGGCGGGCATCGCCCTGCTGTTCCTGTTCCAGTCCCTGCTCTCCCTGCTGCAGTTCCTCTCCTCCCCCGAGCTCAACCAGCAGATCCTGTTCTGGCTGTTTGGCAGCCTGATGCGCACCACCTGGGACTCCCTGATCATCACCGCCGTCGTCACCCTGATCTGCACCCTGCTCATCTACCGTGACGCCTGGGCCCTCACCAGCCTGCGCCTCGGGGAAGCCCGCGCCCGCAGCCTCGGGGTCAATGTCGACAGACTGCGCATGAAGACCCTGGTGCTGGTCGCCCTGCTCACCGCCACCGCCACCAGCTTCGTCGGCGTGATCGGCTTCGTCGGCCTGGTGGCCCCCCATATCGCCCGCATGCTGGTGGGGGAAGATCAGCGCTTTTTGATCCCCCTCTCCGCCCTGTGCGGCGCCTGCATGCTCTCGGCGGCCTCGGTGCTCTCCAAGTCCATCATTCCGGGGGCCCTGTTCCCCATCGGCATCGTCACCGCGCTCATTGGCGTGCCCTTCTTCATCTGGTTGATCCTCGGCAGGGGGCGTAAACGTGCTTGAAATATCCCGACTCTCCCTCTCCCTCGGCCAGCAGACCTTGCTGCGGGATCTCAGCCTCACTCTGCATCCGGGTCAGGTCCATGTGATCATCGGCCCGAACGGGACCGGCAAGACCTCCTTGATGCGCACCCTCTTTGGTGAACTGACCCCGGACAGTGGCGACATTCGCCTCGGGGACCAGAGTGCCCGCCAGATGACGCAGGCCAGGTGGCGCCAGCAGTTTGGCTACATGCCCCAGAACATCCAGCTGGAGCTGGATCTCAGCGTCATCGAGGTGGTGGTGCTGGGGCGCCTCGACAGCCTCTCCATGCGCCTCGCGGACGAGGACATCCTGGCCGCCGGCCGTGCCCTGCAGGCGCTCGGCATCGCCCATCTGGCGGATCGCCCCCTCTACTCCCTGAGCGGCGGCCAGCGGCAGATGGTGCTCTTCGCCCAGGTGCTGCTGCGCGACCCCCGCATCATGATGCTGGACGAGCCGGTCAGCGCATTGGACCTGCACCACCAGATGCAACTGATGGAGCACCTGTGCCAGCAGACCCGGGAGCAGCAGTGGATCACCCTGGTGGTGCTGCACGATCTCAACCTGGCCGCCCAGTTTGCCGATCAGCTGATCGTGCTGGCAGGGGGAGATCTGCAGGCCTTCGGCCCCCCCGCCCGGGTGCTCGACGCGGCCCTCATCGAGCGCCTCTACCAGGTGCCGGTGGAGATAAGCCACGATCAGCACGGCATCCCCTTCCTCAGAACCCTGCGAAAGACATCATGACACAGTGCTGCGCCACCCCGGCGACCACCTCCCCACGCGCTGGCGGGAGGCGACCATGAACGGCGCCTCCTACTGGCGGGACTGGCAGGGCATGAGCCCGGCCGCCCGCCTGCTCATCACCAATGGGCTCGCCTTCAACCTCGGCTTCTACATGATGATGCCCTTCCTCGCCCAGCACATGGGCAGCGGGCTGGGCCTGGCCGGCTGGGCCTGTGGCCTCGTCATGGGGATGCGGGTATTCAGCCAGCAGGGGCTCTTCCTGTTGGGCGGTACCCTTGGAGATCGCATCGGCTACCATCCCGCCATCGTCTGGGGCTGCCTGGTACGATCCTTGGGCTTCGTGCTGCTGGGCTGGGCCGAGTCCCTGCCCATCCTGCTGCTGGCCGCCGCCCTCACCGGCTTTGCGGGGGCTCTTTTCACCCCCTGCGCCCAGGCCTACCTTGCCAGCGAATGCCACAACCCGAGCCAGCGTCAGCGCGCCTTCGCCCTGCACAATCTGGCCAGCGAGGCGGGCATGCTGCTTGGCCCCCTGGTCGGCCTCACCTTGACCCAACAGAGCTATACCCTGACGGGGATCCTGGCGGCGAGCCTCTTCGCCCTGCTCGGAGTGCTGCAATACCGGGTGCTGCCCAAACGCCCGGTGAGCAACCAGAGCCCCCGTGGCGCCATCTTGCGCCAATGGGGGGAGATAGTGCGCCAGCGCCCCTTCATGGGGTTCACCCTGCTGGCAGGCAGCTACCAGATCCTGTTCCACCAGCTCTATCTCGCCCTCCCCGCCCATATCCAGAGCCTGCCGGACGCCACCCACCTGCTCGGCGGCGTCTTCACCCTCTCGGCGGTGATCGGTGTCGTGCTCCAGCTCCCGGCCTCCCGCCTGGTGGAGCGCCGCCTGGGAGTACCGCTCGCCATGGGGCTGGGGATAGGCATGATGGGCTTGAGCTATCTCGCCCTGCCCCTGCTGGCCCCCTGGCCGACGGCAGGCGTGTTGACGCAGGTGGCCCTGCTCTCCCTGGGCTCCATCCTCAGCTTCCCGCTCTTCGCCGCCCAACTGCCCCGCTACGCCCCCCCTGAGCAGCTCGGCAGCTACTACGGCTTCTATGCCAGCGCCGGGGGCTGCATGGCGCTCATTGGCAACCTGCTCATCGGCTTTATGCTGGGGGATGCGGGCAGCCGCCCCGCCACCGCCATCTGGTGGCTGCTGGCCCTCGCCGGCCTGCTGGCGGGGTTTGGTCTCTATACCCAACTGCGCAAGGATGGCCAGGTGCAACCTGCTCCCCATCAATAAACAGGGCGGCCAAGGCCGTAATGCCAGTCAGTTAAGCCTGACTGGCATTGTTTTTACTAGGTTTTCTCGTCGCATACTTCTGTGGTTTGGCTTTGATGCACCTTGGGTAACTTCGTTCTCGGCGGGCGGGTAACTTG
>NZ_JBLUXC010000087.1:0-10032 GCF_048276795.1 Aeromonas sp. PS2Canimalfood6 | reverse complement strand
GGAATGGGCAGCTGATTATTTGGCCAAGAACGCTTGCCGAACCAAGCAGAGAAAATCGATACAGAACAGGACCTTGGAAGGAGTTTTAAAGGGACTCAACGCTTAAGGTCCTGTACATGAGTTTCCGTTATGTGGTGTGCAAAGCACTTCGTCCCCCTCTTACGGCGTGGGAGTAACTCGTATGTGATCAATATTGCTTCGCGAGCCGGATTAATTGGTTTTGCTGGAAAAGGGCTTTACGGCGCTAGTAAGGCTGCTACGATTCGATTCATGGACTCACTAAGGTCTGAATTGGAGCCGGATGGCATCAGAGTGACTTCGATATGCCCAGGCTGGATCAATACTCCCATGGCGTCGGCAGGGGGATGCCTACGAGACCCAGAGGAAATTCTCCAGCCTGACGATGTGACTTCAATAATTGAGTGGCTTTTGGCCAGTCCAGCGAGAATAGTGGTTCGTGACATTACCCTAGAGGTTGCACCACCGCGAGCCTCAAAAGGTACTTGATTCGACTAAGCTACTTTTTGCCACATTGGCCTACCGCGAAGCGGTAGTTGATACACAAAACTTGGACTCAAAAATGAAAACAGATCCTATCACTCTCGAACGCTTAATCAACGACAAACCAATGGTCAACGCCAGCCACTTTAAAGAATGTGGGTTCTGTGACGTGCGGAACTTTTTGACCCCTGCCATGGTTACGCGCCTCCAGCAGTTGCTTGCGAGCACTGATGCTGGAGATTCTTTTGACTCTATAAAGAAGAATGCCTATAACATCGGTCTCGACGATGAGGCCATACGAGAGATCGTCGAAAGCAGCGCCTTCGCGGGTATCCTCAAGTCCCTCGGCTACGGTGATTGTTTCTTTTCTGACGGTATTGTCTTCGAGACGGATCCGGAGCTAATCGGTTTCGACTGGCACCTCGACATCACCAGCTTTAAATATATCCAACCGGAGGATCGTGCATTTTCGATCTGGATCCCGCTCGACCCAATAGATCGAGATGAACAAGACGGGGGCATGACCATGCTACCGATATCTTCGTTCTCAGGCTCGGAATTTTTTAAGCTTCAATCTCGTGTCACACGAGCTCTCGTTGAGGGCCAGTACAAGATTCCAGACATCTATAAAACGTTATTGGGTCCCAAGTATAGAAACCCTGAGCAGAAGCGTTTCAAGAAGCTGTTCCCGTACATTCAGGAGCAGTTCCCCCACCTGTTCTCTGACTCGATTTACATCTCTGGGTTCTCACGATATTTGTTCGATTGTGAGGGTGTAAGCTACTCTTTGGTTCCCGGCGATGCTGTTCTCTTCGATAAAACCGTATTTCACAAGAGTAATCCCCTACGACCAGGGACCTTGAAAACGAGGCGTGCATTTGTTATGCGTTTTATTGAGACAACATCCAGATACAATGCTGTAAATGCCTCAAAAGCGGGAGGTGATGATTCCATTCTTGTAAGCCGTTATATTCGTGGAGATGGGGAGCCTTTCGATTTAGAAGGCGCCGCATTAACACGGATAGCAACTTAAATTAAAATGCACATTTTACTGGATAATAAAATGCTTAAAATTAAATGTATGCGCTATATCGATGTTGCTACTGAAGCGACAGTTGACGCTTATTTCCCAAATGATCCTTCGGCCACTCGTGCCTGCCTTGCTCAGAAGTATGGGTTGCTAAAGGCAGATAGCTGTGAAGTCGAGATTGACATTGATGCTCCAATTCGAAATACCGAAGACGCATATGCAAGACTGAACTTGCTCTCACGCCGGATGTTCAAACCTAATTCTATTTGTCTAGATGGATTGTTTGAAAATCTCCCCATTGTCGCTTGGACATCTGCTGGGCCGGTATTTCCGCAGTTTGTCGAAAAACTTCGTTCACTAGTCTCTACCGAATATCATCATTTGACCGTCTTTGCTGTTGACAAATTTCCGCGAATGGTTGACTACGTCTTGCCCTCAGGCGTACGGATCGGTGATGCAGACCGGGTGCGCCTGGGAGCCCACCTGTCGGAAGGTACAACCGTAATGCATGAGGGATTTGTGAACTTTAATGCTGGCTCACTTGGCCAGTGTATGATCGAAGGTCGAGTTACACCCGGTGTTACTGTGGGAAATGGAAGTGATATCGGTGCCGGTGCATCGATCATGGGAACACTTTCGGGAGGTGGTAAGCGTACAAACTCAGTAGGAGAGGGGTCGCTGCTCGGCGCCAATGCGGGCATCGGCATCTCGTTAGGAAACGAGTGTATTGTTGAGGCAGGCCTCTATGTCACAGCAGGCACCAAGGTTCGGCTCCCAGATGGTACAGTGGAATATGCTCGGAACCTTTCCGGGCGGGACCATCTTCTGTTCAGACGGAACAGTCAAACTGGAGTAGTTGAAGTACTCCAGACCGACAAGGCAACCTGGGGTGGCATCAATGCATCCCTACATGTGAACGATTAAGAAGACGGCTCACGGAGTTGGGATGTAGTCTCGCACCCTAAATGGTTGATTTGCCTAGCTTGATGCGGTGCTGCACAGAAAAACACCCAGATTGCCAGCGGGTGCGAAGTGGTTTCCGACCTGCGTTATGGCTATATCCCAATTACGTGTTGCATGAAGGGCCTAGTGCCCCATGCAAACACACTTTTATATTAAGGCTCGCTAAAAAGAACATAGAAGGAAGCGGCCTTATGGCCGCTTCCTTCTTATTCAGTTGGCGAAACACCAGCTACAAACTGAGCCCATGCATCCATCATGGGACGCCGTTGGTCCAGCAAGTCCGTACGATGGTACGCTGCCTCTACCTTGTTCTGCACTGTGTGAGCTAATGCTCGTTCAGCGAGATCCCGTGCATAGCCCTGCTCGCTACACCAGTCGCGAAAGCTAGAACGAAAGCCATGAGCAGTTGCCAGACGGCCAGGAGTCGAGCTCGGCGCTTTTACCCGTCGCAAAAATGTTGTTAGTACCATATCTGATAGGGGGACCTGATCGCGTGGTGAAGGGAAGACCAATTCATCATGCAACCCCTGTAATCCCATCAGGATCTCGATGGCTCGAAGAGATAACGGGACGCGATGCATTTGTTTGGCCTTCATTCGCTCCGCTGGCAAGGTCCAGATCTTTGCTTCCAGGTCTACCTCTGACCATTTCATGGCCCTGACTTCACCTGAGCGGCAAGCCGTCAGGATCAAGAACTCCAGCATTAAGCGAGTTACATCGTAACGTTGTGTTGTCCTCAGATGCTGCTGAACAAAGGCTGGAATGTCACGCCAGGGCATGGCAGGTTGTGTTCGGTACGAACGGCTTTACTGGGTTGTAGTGGGAGTAAGTGATTTACCACATCGACCGGGTTTGCTTGGCAGTGACCATGCGCCCAGGCCCAGGCCATGACCGCATGCAGCCGTTGTTTCACACGGCTGGCAGTTTCAGGAATTTCCAACCAGATCGGCATTAAGACCTCGGCTATCTGTGCAGGAGTGATGGCAGAAATTGAGTACTGGCCAATCATGGGGAATGCATACTGCTCGAGTGTCGAGATCCACTGTTTGCCGTGTTTGGGGTTTTTCCATCCAGGTAGCAGTTTGGAATGAACTTCCCGAGCAGCAGCCTCGAAAGTCGGGATAGAGGGTTTGCTCTCCTCTGCTCGCTTGAGCTCCAGAGGGTCAAGGCCATTGGCGAGTTGCTCTCGCATCTTCAGTCCTTGCTTGGTGGCATCAGCTATAGATATTTCGGGGTAAGAGCCTAATCCTGCATTTCTGCGTTTGCCGGTCACTGGGCTGACATAACGAAGCACCCAGTTGCCACGGCCTTTCGCTGTTGATGGATGAAGTGCAAGGCCTGTTACGCCACCATGTGCAATAGCTTTGTCATCTGGCTTGAGATTACGTGCTTTGGTATCGGTAAGAAGTGCCATAGGGAAGATTCCTTGAGAATGTAGCATGCCATGGACTATGCCATCCATTGTGCCATTTAGAGCGGGATAGTGTCATTTTTAGTCGGACGCTATTGGACGATCTTTTAAGTAAGGTATTGATTATAATTGGATATGTAAGATGTGACTGGTTTTGACTGGACCTAATTCAGGCGGTCTCCCTCACCGCCAAATAAAACAAAAGGCCCCGTCGCAAGACGGGGCCTTTTGTTTTTCCGGTAACCGGAATCTGGTCTCTACCCGGTATCGACAGGCGGGTGGACTAGCCCTGCTGGAGTGGCATAGGCCGTACACCGGGCGACACCGGGATGTAGTCTGGTCAATGCCTCCCTTGCTGTCAGGTTTATCCTGATCGGTTTATCGCTCCCTAACCTTGTCCCGTCCCGTTATCTCTTCAACCTGGAGACATAGGGGATATTCCGGTACTTGTGCTCCCAGGGCAGGCCGTAGCCCACCAGCAGGTCATCGCTCGTCATTTCATAGGCATAAAACTGCTCGGCAGGGATAGCCACGCGCCCTGGTTTGACAAACAGGGTCGCGATGGACAGCGAGCGTGGCGCGAACGCCTGCAGGTGCGCGACCAGCCGCTTCATGGTACCCCCCGATTCGATGGCGTCGTCCATCAGGATGACCTCTCTGCCCCGGATGCCGATATTGTCGTGAAAGACGATGGGGGAGGCGTTGTGGCGCTCCCCCGGAGTGTGGGGGCAGGAGATGTAGTCCATGGCGACATCAAAGCGCAGCGCCCTGACGACATCGGCGGTAAACAGCATGCCGCCCGGCACCACGGTGATCACCACCGCCTCCGTGAATCGCTCGTTGAGCCGTTTGGCGATGGCCTCGACGCCGAGCGCAATGTCCTCGGTTTTCAATACCACCTCGCCGAAAACAGGGTTTTTCATGGCAGCTCCTGACAGGTTGTTGAAAGAGGGGTGGCCCGGGGTGCCAGCCCCACGCCTCTGCTGAGCAGCAGGGCCAACACCATCAGCAAGACGACGCCGTGGAGGGCCGCTGGCAGACCGAAGGCGTCGGCGCCAAAGCCGACCAGGGCGGGGCCGGAGAGCACGCCGACATAGCCCAGGGTGGCGTCGCTTATCTGCGCGTTCAGTTTGACGAAGGGGATGATGGAGGCCCAGGCCGCCGTGGCAAAGCCCGAGCAGAAGAAGGTGGCTCGGGTGGCGAGCCGCTCACCCCGGGGCCGCCGGCTGGAGAGTGTGGACAACATGGGGTCTCCTTGGATGACAATCGAAGGAGGGGCTGTGCCTGGGATCCTCCGAGCGAGGAGGTCATGCTATGATCATTTCGAGGCCATATGAACAAAAATGATCTTGTATTTGTTTGTGTGTGTTCATTGTGGCGATATGATGACCGCGATCAGAATGCATACATCCGAGGTAACAGCATGATCACGCTCATCATCACGGACATGGACGGCACCTTCCTCATATAGCAGGGGGGATAACAACCGAGCCCTGTTCGCCGAGGTGGTTGCCGCCATGGCGCAGCAGGGGATACATTTTGCGCCCTGCACGGGAAAACAGGTCGACCGGGTCGAGGCGCGGCTGGGGGCGCAGAGCGCGAATTTCTGGATCCTGGAAGACAGCGCCACCCGCATCAAGCACCAGGGGCGCTACGTCTATCAGTCGCTGCTGGGTAACGCCCTGGGCCTGGCCATCATCCGTCGGTTGGAGCGTCTGCCGGGCGAGCATATCGTCATCGCCTGCACGGCGGCCTGCGCGGCGATCCGGGAGGCGGTGCCGGATCATCTGAAAGCCCTGGTGCGCCGCTCTTACATCCAGGTGCAGACGGTCGCCGATTTTGGTGACATCACCGCGGACGTTGTGAAGATCACCGTCTATGACGAGCAGGGTCGCTGCCTGGATCTGCGGGGCCAGCTTGGCGAGTGTGATGACGAGGCCTACATAGTGGCGTCCGACCAGCAGTGGATAGACATCGCCAATGCCGGCGTGCACAAGGGGACAACGGTGGCCAGGTTGCAGCAGCTGGTCGGCGCCGGTCGTCATGAGACCCTGGTCTTTGGCGACGGGCTCAATGACATCGAGCTGATGGCGTGCGCCGACTTCAGTTTCGCCATGCGCAATGGCCACGACGGACCAAGGACGCCGCCCATTTCATCACCCGCTCGAACGATGAGGACGCCGTCATGCATACCATCTTGCAACTGCTCGCACTGCAGAGGCTGGGGGCGTGAGGCGGGCCGGGCGATGATCGCCCGGCCATTACAAGGGAACACCATGGACAAGTATTCACCGGAGGAGCGACGGCTCCTCATTCTGGATCTGCTGGCCGCGCACCACAAAGTGATGGCGGCGGAGCTGGCGGAGCCGCTGGGCACCACGGAGGCGACCATCAGGCGGGATCTGCGCTATCTGGCCGATGAGGGGCGCTGCAAGCGCATTCACGGTGGCGCCATCTCCCTGTCGCCCCAGACGGGGACCCTGACCGAACGCAGTACCCAGCATGTGGCGCAGAAGCAGGCCCTGGCCGTGGCCGCCCTGAGCCTGGTCAAACCGAACCAGCTGATCTTCCTGGATGCCAGCAGCACCCACCTGCTACTGGCCTCCCTCATGCCGGAACACCAGGGTCTGACGGTGGTGACCAACAGCCCGGCCATCGCCTGCCGGCTGCTGGAGAGACCCGGCATCAGGACCATCCTCATCGGTGGCGAGCAGGATCCGCTGGTCGGCGGGGCCGTTGATATCGCGGCGGCCGAGGGCATCAAAAAGTTCCGCTTCGACCTCGGTTTCCTGGGGGTCTGTGCCTGGTCCTCGGATCTCGGCTTCAGCGCCGTGCATTACCAGGACAGCGAGTTCAAGCGCCGGGTCGCGGAGCGTTGCGGCTCGCTGGCGGTGCTGTGCAATGACGACAAGCTGGAGTCCCTGGCCTCCTACCCCTTCCTGCACGCTGCGGATCTCGACTACCTGATCTGCACCCGGCAGGATCCGGTCCTGGTCAAGACGCTCGAAGGGGAGGGCTGCACCGTCATCACCGCCGGCTGATGCCGCCGCGAGAAGAGTGGGGAGAGGCCGGGGGTTGGAAGCGGCCCATAAAAAACGCCCCGTTCCCGGGGCGTTGGGAACGGGGCGCCTGCCAGCGTCCTCAGGCGAGGTCGAAGCGATCCAGGTTCATCACCTTGGTCCAGGCCGCCACAAAGTCCTTCACGAACTTCTCCTTGGCATCCGCACTGGCGTAGACCTCTGCCAGGGCGCGCAGCTGGGAGTTGGAACCGAACACCAGATCGACCCGGGTTCCGGTCCACTTCACCTTGCCGCTCTGGCGATCACGGCCTTCATAGACTCCCTGGCTGCCAGCCGCCGGCTTCCACTCCGTGCCCATGTCGAGCAGGTTGACGAAGAAGTCGTTGGAGAGGGTACCCGGGGAGGCGGTAAAGACCCCGTGGCAGTTGCCCGCGTTGGTGCCGAGCACCCGCATACCGCCCACCAGTACCGTCATCTCGGGGGCACTCAGGGTGAGTAGCTGCGCCTTGTCGATCAGCATGGTCTCCGCGAAGCCCGCGCACTCGCCCGCGTAGTTGCGAAATCCATCTGCGAGGGGCTCGAGCACCGCGAAGGAGTCCACATCGGTCTGGGCCTGGGAGGCATCCATCCGGCCCGGAGTGAAGGGCACGGTCACGGCGACACCGGCTCTCTTCGCGGCCTGCTCGACCCCCACGCCGCCCGCCAGCACGATGAGATCGGCGAGGGAGACCCGCTTGCCGCCGGTGGCGGAAGCGTTGAAGGTCTGCTGTATCCCGTCGAGGGCCTGAAGCACTTTCGCAAGCTGGGCAGGCTGGTTCACGGCCCAATCCTTTTGCGGGGCGAGCCGGATGCGGGCACCGTTGGCGCCACCGCGTTTGTCAGAGCCACGGAAGGTGGACGCGGAAGCCCAGGCGGTCGACACCAGCTCGGCCACGGACAGGGAGGTCGCCAGGATCTGCTCCTTGAGCAGGGCCACGTCCTTGTCATCGATCAGGGGATGATTGACGGCGGGGATGGGGTCTTGCCAGATCAGCTCCTCTTTGGGCACTTCCGGCCCCAGGTAGCGGGCGATGGGGCCCATGTCGCGGTGGGTCAGCTTGAACCAAGCCCGGGCGAAGGCATCGGCGAAGGCCTGCGGATCCTCGTAGAAGTGGCGGGAGATCTTGCCAAACTCGGGGTCAAAGCGCAGGGTCAGGTCGGTGGTGAGCATGGTCGGCTTGTGGAACTTGCCCGGGATGTGCGCATCGGGAATGATCTCCGGGGCATCCTTGGCCACCCACTGCTTGGCGCCGGCTGGCGACTTGGTCAGCTCCCACTCGTAGTTGAACAGGTTTTCAAAGAAGTTGTTGCTCCACAGGGCCGGGGTCTTGGTCCAGGTCACTTCGAGCCCGCTCGAGACGGTGTCCTTGCCATGGCCGCTGCCGTAGTCGCTCATCCAGCCGAGGCCCTGGGCCTCCAGAGGCGCGGCTTCCGGCTCTGGCCCCTTGTGGGATTCGGGCGCGGCGCCGTGGGCCTTGCCGAAGGTGTGGCCGCCCGCGATAAGGGCGACCGTCTCTTCATCGTTCATGGCCATGCGACCGAAGGTGGAACGGATGTCCTTGGCAGCCTCCATGTAGTCACCGCTGGCGTTGGGCCCTTCCGGGTTGACGTAGATGAGGCCCATGTGGGTGGCGCCGAAGGGGGCCGTGAGCTCGCGATCGCCCTTGACCCGATCGGGATCGACCCCGAGCCAGGCAATTTCATCCCCCCAGTTGACGTCCTGATCCGGCTCCCACACGTCGGGCCGCCCACCGCCAAAGCCGAAGGTGCGAAAACCCATGGTCTCCAGGGCGACGTTGCCGGCGAGGATCAGCAGATCGGCCCAGGAGATCTTGTTGCCGTATTTCTGCTTGATGGGCCAGAGCAGGCGACGGGACTTGTCGATGTTGACGTTGTCAGGCCAGCTGTTGAGGGGGGCGAAGCGCTGTTGGCCACGGCCGCCGCCACCGCGACCGTCGGTGGTGCGATAGGTACCCGCAGCATGCCAGGTCATGCGGATGAACTGGGGGCCGTAGTGACCGAAGTCCGCCGGCCACCACTCCTGGGAATCCGTCATCAGCTTGACCAGATCTTTCTTGAGTGCCTTGTAATCCAGGCTGGCGAAGGCCTTGGCGTAGTCAAAGTCCTTGTCCATGGGATCGGCGCCGGGGGAATGCTGATGCAGCAGATCCAGCCGCAACTGGTTCGGCCACCAATCTCGATTGGTTCTGCCGACGCCGGCGGTGTGGTTGAAGGGGCATTTGCTTTCTTCACTCATCTCTGTCTCTCCTTGGCAGTCATGTGCAATGCAGACAACTCAGTATGGGAACTTTTCCTGCAACCGGCGGGGCATGTGACAGGTTGGGCCTTGGACCGGCATCGGGGGGTTATCAATAACTCCTTATATTTCAGCTAATTGATTAAGGATGGGATGACCGTATTACGAAAAGATGAATCGGTGCCATCGAATTTGGCTCTCCTGACATGGGATAAGAGAAGGAAGGAGCGCCCTGGCAGCCGTGTTATCAATCTTTTTATCCATAACACGAGGGATCAGACCTGGACTTGCGCTGGGTCATGGCATGGGGAGGGCTTGTCTTGAGCGGGGCAGAAAACCCCATTTTTGTGACGGCGGTCTGGATTGCGTCCTGAGCAGGGCGCCGAGCGCCAGAGGATGGGGTGGGGGCGTTGCGCCAAAAAGCGGACGGCGCAGAAACAAAAAGACCGGCCAGTGGCCGGTCCAAACAGACAGCGTGCTGCTGTCTCATCAGGCTGATCCCAGCCTGGAGGGGAATAATGGGGTGGCTGATGGGGCTCGAACCCACGACAACCGGAATCACAATCCGGGACTCTACCAACTGAGCTACAGCCACCACTGAAATCTGTCTTCGATACAGCAATCAAACTCATGTGTATCGATGGCGCGCCCTGCAGGATTCGAACCTGCGACCCACGGCTTAGAAGGCCGTCATGTACAGGATCTTTAGCTACAACCAATTGAAATAGATAGAAAAAAGGCTTCGTTTGTGATCTGATTTAATCGCAAAAAAAAACCGACACGCCCGAAGCCATGACTATTATCAATGCAA
>NZ_JBLUXC010000086.1:0-10999 GCF_048276795.1 Aeromonas sp. PS2Canimalfood6 | reverse complement strand
GGCGTGGTGCAATCAGGCCGCCCGATGAAGCAGGAACCCGGTACTGCGCGAGCAGCTATCACCCAGTAATGGGAATCCCCCTCCTGTGACGCGAAGCGCTAAGGTGGGGGAGGATGTCAAGCTCAGCTTCAGCTCGCGCACATAGTGAGCCACCGTCTAGCCGTCTCATGCAGGAATACCCGTTGCAACTGCCAGCGAGACCAGCAGCTCTGCCGGGCCAGCGCCTCCAGGGAGAGCGGCTGATCCAGATTGGCATGGATGTAGTCGAGCACTCGCTCGATGCGGGTGAGGTGGGCGCGCGCCTCGGGTGCCGGCTCACGGAGTGGGTGGGGAGAAGTCGGTGTCATGATGCGCTTGAGACCACGCCAGCAGAGGGCGCTCTGGCCCGGGAGGGCCACATTAAACAGGGGTGTCGCGCCGACCGCAAGGCCGGCGCACCGCCTGGCTATTCATCCCGCCTCGCTCAGGGTAGACGGCTCTGGCCATGCTCGGCAAAGTGGCTGCGAAGGGCGCTGATCACCCGCCGCACCTTCTCCGGGATCTCCCGCTGGGGGGTGATGGCATGGATCTCCATGGGAGGGGCCAAAAAGCCCGGCAGCAGCACGAGCAATCGACCGGTGGCGATATCTTCTTCTATTTCACCTTCCGGTTGCAGCGAAATCCCCTGCCCTGCCAGGGTGAACTGGCGCAGGGGCAAGACGTTGTTGCACAGCACCCTGGGCTTGGGCTTGATCTTGTGGACCTCCCCCTTCTCGTCCAACAGCAGTATCCCACCCCCCAGCATGTCCGAGGCCAGCCAGTCGTGGGCCAGCAGATCCGCCGGGCTGCGCGGCGTGCCCTTGCGTGCCAGATAGGCGGGCGAGGCACACAGCAGCATCCGGGTCTGACCCAGTCTGCGCGCCACCAGGGTGGAATCTTCAAGCGTGCCGACCCGCAGCGCCACGTCGATGCGATCCTTGATGAGATCCCGCTTCTCGTCGTCGGCAATGATCTGGATGCCCAGGCCCGGGTGCGCCTGCAGCAGCGGCGAGAGCGCCCGCGCCAGGGGCTGGCCCGCCATCCCCACCGGCGCGGTGATCCGCACTTCTCCGAGCAGGCTGTCGCGCACCTCCGAGAGGCGCAGCTCGGTGTCGTTCAGGGTCTGCTGCAACGACTGGCAACCCTGCCACACCACTTCCCCCGCCTCGGTCAGGCTGAGGCGGCGGGTGGAGCGGTGCAGCAGGGGCAGGCCGAGCTGGCTCTCCAGTTGACTGATATGCTGGCTGACGGCAGACGGGGTCATGCCGAGGGCCTTGGCGGCGCCGGTCATGCTGCCCGCCTCCACCACGGCGGCGAAGATGGCGTAGCGTCTGAGCTGATCCATTATGAAGCCCTGCTTACAAGTGAATGCAATTTTAAGTGGATTATTAAATCACACTCGGGGGCGTAGGATAGCCCCATTCCCACAGTGAAGGAGAATTCCCATGAAGATTGCCCTCATCGGTGCCAGCGGTTTTGTCGGTTCAGCCATCCTCCAGGAGGCCGTCAGCCGCGGTCATCAGGTCACCGCCATCGTGCGTGACGTGAGCAAGGTCGCCGCTCACCCGCAAGTCACCACCGTGGCGGTGGACGCCCAGGACAGCCAGGCACTGGCCGGGGTGCTCAAGGGGCACGATCGGGTGATCAGTGCCTACAACCCGGGCTGGAGTGCCCCGGACATCTACGATCAGTACCTCAAGGGGGCCAGCGCCATCGTGGCCGCCGCCAACGACGCCGGGAGCTGGCTGCTGGTGGTCGGCGGTGCCGGCAGTCTGGAAATCGCCCCGGGCGTGCAGCTGGTGGACACCCCGGAGTTCCCGGCAGAGTGGAAGCAAGGGGCCCTCGCGGCCCGGGACGGTCTCACCGCCCTTCGCCGGGAAACCACCCTCGACTGGCGTTTCGTCTCCCCACCCGTGTTCCTCGAACCCGGCGAGAAGCGCGGCGGTTACCGCCTTGGCACGGATCAGGTGTTGTTCAGCGGCGAGCAGCCCGCGGGGATCACGGTCGGCGATCTGGCGGACGGGGTGCTGAACGAGGCGCAAGCACCGGCTCACCTGCGCCAGCGTTTCACCCTGGGTTATTGAGGAAAGGCGCGCCAGCAACCCTTCCCATGACAGTCACACGGAGGGAGGCGGATGCCTCCCTCCGCCTTTTCTCTCCCGCGTCTATCCCGTCACGCCAATGTCGCTCTCACCCGGTACGGCAGATCGCCGCCTGAGCCGCCCGTTGCTCGTTCCATTCGCTCAAGTCCGAATTACATTTCGAATTTTGTATATAACTAAGAATATTTTGTTGCTTCCACCTTATAACCTCGAACAGTAGCATCACCCTCAACCCAAACGGCGCCACTCAAGAAGAGTGCGCCCCGGTTTCGCAACACCCCGCACGCCGGGGCACGCAGACCCCGTTCACGGAAAGTGAGGAGATGCCCATGACCACCCCATCATTGCCGATCATCGATCTCGCCGCCCTCAAGGGCACCCCGGCTGCACGCAGCCGGATGCTGGCGCAGCTTGGCCAGGCCGCCCGCGAAGTGGGCTTTTTCTATCTGGTGGGCCATGATCTGAGCGAATCGGCGCGCCAGGAGACCCTGGCGCTCGCCGCCCGCTTCTTCGCCCTGCCACTTGAAGAAAAACTGGCGGTGCAGATGGTCCACTCCCCCCACTTTCGCGGCTACAACCAGGTGGGGGCAGAGCTCACCCGGGCACGGCCGGATCTGCGGGAGCAGTTCGATATCATGAACGAGGCCCAGGCCCTGCCTGTGGCGCACATTCGTGAACCCTGGCAGCGCCTCATCGGCCCCAACCAGTGGCCCGCCGCTCTGCCCGAGATGAAGACACGGCTGCTGGCATGGCAGGATCGACTGAGCGACATCACCCTCACCCTGCTGGACGCTTTCGCAGAGGTGCTGGGGCAGTCCGCCGGAGTATTTGATGAGAGCATTCGCGGTGCCCCCTACCAGCACATGAAGCTCATTCACTACCCCGGACAACCGGAAGGCAGCAGTGGTCAGGGGGTAGGTGCCCACAAGGATCCCGGCTACCTGACCCTGGTGATGCAGGACGATCACTCCGGGCTCGAGGTGGAGACGGCAGATGGCTGGATCCCCGCGCCCCCCCTGCCGGGCGCCCTGGTGGTCAACATCGGCGAGCTGCTGGAGCTCGCGTCCGACGGCTACCTCAAGGCCACCCTGCACCGGGTGGTGAGCCCCCCTCCCGGGGTATCGCGCCTCTCCTGCGCCTTCTTCATGGCGGCAAGGCTGGATGCGACTGTGCCACTGCTTAGCCTCTCCCCCGAGCTGGCGGCGCTGGCCGAAGGGCCCCAGAGCGATCCCGCCAACCCGCTCTTTTATCAGGTGGGGGAGAACGTGCTCAAGGGGAGGCTGCGCTCCCACCCGGATGTGGCGGCCCGCCACTATGCAGGCGAGCCGCAGCGCGAGCCAGCGCTAGCCTGACAACGCCGCCACACCACATTAGAAAAGGGGCGCGACGGCGCCCCGGATAACACAAGCAGTCGGGCAACAGCCTGGCAATGACGGAGTACAAAAATGAAATTCAAGACCATGAGCGTGCACAGCGGCCAGCGGATCGATCCCCAGACCGGCGCCCTCACCACCCCGCTCTACCAGAGCAGCACCTTCAGCTACTTCAACGCCCAGGCGGGCAAGGAGCGCTTCGCAGGTCAAGCCCCCGGCTTCATCTACAGCCGCTTTGGCAACCCTACCACCGCCGAGCTGGAGCAGAAGCTGGCAGCCCTCGAAGGTGCAGATGAGGCACTGGTGGTGGCCAGCGGCATGGCGGCGGTGAGTGCCATCATGTATGCCCTGGCCGACAGTGGTGATGAAGTGGCCTATATCGGCCCCCTCTACGGCGGCACCGATGCCTTCCTCAAGCAGACCTTCAGCCGCGCCGGCATCAAGATCACCGCCTACGAGAGCGATCAGGCGCTGCTGGCCAACATCCGCCCCGCCACCAAGGTGGTACTCTTTGAAACCCTGACCAACCCCACCCTCAAGGTGGTGGATCCGCGGGTGGTGGTGGAGGCGGCACGCAAGGTGGGTGCCATCACGGTGTGTGACAACACCTTCCTCACCCCCTATCTGCTGCGCCCGCTCGAGCTTGGCATCGACATCGTCATGCACAGCGGCACCAAGTACCTGGGCGGTCACGGCGACATCATCGCCGGGGTGGTGGCGGGCTCTCACGCGCTGATGAAGTCGATTCGCACCGTGGCCCTCAAGCACATCGGCTCCCCCATCGGCCCGCAGGAGGCCTACCTGCTGCAACGGGGGGTCAAGACCCTGCCCCTGCGCATGGATGCCCACCTGCACAACGCCCAGAAGGTGGCTGACTTCCTGGCCGCCCATCCGGCGGTGAAAAAGGTGATCTACCCGGGCCTTGCCAGCCATCCGGGCCACGATGCCCTCGGCGCCTTCGCCAGCGGCTTTGGCGGCATGGTGAGCATCGAGCTGGAAGGCGGGTTTGAGCGCTGCGCTACCCTGCTCGACAACCTGCAACTCTTCGTGCAGGCGGTGAGCCTCGGCGATCTCGAGAGCCTCGCCTGCCATCCGGCCAGCACCACCCACGCCGCCATGGACGAGGCGAGCCGCCTCGCCGCCGGGGTCAATGACGACCTCATCCGCTTCAGCATCGGGGTGGAAGATGCCGACGATCTGATTGCCGATCTGGCCGCCGCCCTGGCCCTCCTCTGATATCCAGTAGCGATCCGGGCGAGTGACGCAATAAAAAAAGGGAAGGCAATGCCTTCCCTTTCTCTTTTCTGCCCGGCGCCCTCATCAGGCGTCGTGGTAATCCTGGCAGGCGCTCAGGGTGTTCTCCATCAGGCTGGCGACCGTCATGGGGCCCACGCCCCCCGGTACCGGCGTGATGAAGGCGGCGTGATTACGCGCGGTCTCATACTCCACATCTCCCACCAGGGAGCCGTCCGCAAGGCGGTTGATGCCCACGTCGATCACCAGGGCACCGGGTTTGACCCACTCCCCCGGAATGAAGTTGGGCTTGCCCACCGCCACGACCAGCAAGTCGGCCCGGCGCACCTGGGTCTCCAGATCCTGGGTGAAGCGGTGACAGGTGGTGGTGGTGCAACCGGCCAGCAGCAGCTCCAGCGTCATGGGACGCCCCACGATGTTGGAAGCCCCGACCACCACCGCATGCAGACCGTGGGTCTTGACGCCGGTGGTCTCGATCAGGGTCATGATCCCCTTGGGTGTGCAGGGTCGCAGCGCCGGGATGCGCTGGGCCAGACGACCCACGTTGTAGGGATGGAAGCCATCAACGTCCTTGTCGGGACGAATGCGCTCCAGCACCTGGGTGGTATCGCAGTGGGCCGGCAAGGGCAACTGCACCAGGATGCCGTCCACTTCAGGATCCTCGTTGAGCTGGTCGATCAGGGACAGCAGCTCCGCTTGTGTCGCCGTGGCGCTGAGGTCATAAGAGCGGGAGACAAATCCCACCTCTTCACAAGCGCGACGTTTGCTGCCCACATAGACTTGGGAGGCCGGATCCAGCCCCACCAGGATCACCGCCAGACCCGGTGCCCGTTTCCCCTGCGCCAACCGCTGTTGGACTTGCGCGGCGACCTGATTGCGAATCGTTTGCGCAACCTGTTTTCCATCAATGATTTTGGCAGACATCGTTCTTCACTCACCATGTGTTCAACTGCGGCGCATTGTCGCATTTTTTTGGCGCGGGTGTTAGCGGCTCTCGCAGGGAGGGCAATAAGTAGGCACTTGAATTTACTGGCGGAAAAAGTCGTTGACGCTGACTTTGGCGCTTGGGTATGATGCCCGCCCGTTGTCCAGTGGTGCCGCCGAAGGTATGCTGGATGGCGAATTTTCGGTGATTAGCGCAGCCCGGTAGCGCATCTGGTTTGGGACCAGAGGGTCAAAGGTTCGAATCCTTTATCACCGACCAGGTTCATCGGGAAATCCCCGGATTTCTTGATACAACGCGCCCTTAGCTCAGTCGGATAGAGCAACGGCCTTCTAAGCCGTGGGTCGCAGGTTCGAATCCTGCAGGGCGCGCCATTTAAAATGTGTTTTAAATCATTGAGTTATTGATGAAGAGTGTGACTTATCGTCCATTCGGCAGATTATCTCAGGATGACCTTGGCCAGGCCTTGGCAGACACAAAATGGCGATGATTTCAGTGGTGGTTGTAGCTCAGTTGGTAGAGTCCCGGATTGTGATTCCGGTTGTCGTGGGTTCGAGCCCCATCAGCCACCCCATTATTTCTCTGTTGTTGCTATCTGTTGCGTAAGAAAGGCTTTAATATGGCCAGCAACTCATCTGCAAGGCAGACTTCGCGCTATTTATGCGCGGCGATAAACCGGCCCCGCGCCAGTTTTTTTGTTTTAGCGAACAAAATAACGCCTATGGAGGCGGCCTATGTCTCTTCGTAATCCAGCTCGCAAGCAGCCCGCTCGCCAGCCCTCCCCCACGACGGGTAACCCCGCCCTCGATCTCTTCCACCGCAACTGGCAAGCGCTCGAAAAGCTACAGGCAAAAATCGACAAGCAAACCCTCAACGGCCGCGATATCTATCAGCGCTTCACCAGCGACATCGAACCCCTTGAGCGTCAACAATGCGAGCTCATCTTTGCCCTCACCAAGCGACTGACCGACTTTACGGCTCGCAAGAGCTTTACCCAGTGGCAACGGGAGACCTTGCACCACTGGATCCACGATCTCATCAACTATCTCGAGTCCAATCCGTTTCGTGGCGAGATGGATTTGGCCCCCCTCTATCACCAAATCCAAACCAATACCGCCCTGCACATGGATGACGAACAGCTCGACTATCAGTGTGATGAACTTACCCATATGCTGATGGAAACTTGTGGTCACTGCCCCGAAGACATCGACACCTTGCGCGATATGGTCAAAAACCCCGCTCTGTTGCACGAGTACCTGATAAACGCGGCGAAGCAGAAAATGGCCAACGGGAGTGACACCGCTGGTGAGGAAGAGGATGCCCTCTTCGACGATGATGAGTTGTTTGCCGATGAGTCCCCCTTCGGCGCTGAGCAGCAAGATGCTTTTGCCCACACGCGCACCCGTCGTGAGCAAGAGGAAGAGATGCGCATCGAACAGCTGTTCAGCAAATCCAGCCTCAAGCAGCTCTATCGCAAGCTCGCCCTGGCGCTGCACCCGGATCGGGAACCCGACCCCGCCATGCAGGCGGAAAAGACCCGCATCATGGGCCAACTCAGTCAGGCTTGGGAAAACAAAGAGATGTTCACCCTGTTACAGCTGGCCCACGCTCACCTACCCGAGTTCGATAACCTGCTCAGTGACGAGAACCTCGCTTACCTCAACCCGATGCTGAAACGCCAGCTACGCGAGCTCGAAGTCAGCTACTACGGCGGGCAAGACGGGCTAATGGGCGCGGTGCTGCACAAATTCAAGCAATCATCCAAGAAAAAGACCGAGCAGGCCTTTGCCGAACATCGGGACTATTTGCTGCGTGATATCGATCACCTGACTGCCCAGCTGGCCGAGATCACCACCCTGCAGACCCTCAAACCCTATCTGGCGGCCCGCTGGGATCAGCAGCAAATAAGGTGGCGTGAGGAAGAGGACGATATGGAATGGCTGTTTCGGTAACGGCCAGCGCTGACCGACCATCTCCCCAAACAATCAAGGCGCCACTGGCGCCTTGATTGCTTTCACGCTGCTGGTTTTTACACTGATCGTGCTATCGGATAGCCAGCCTTAAATCAGGGTCACCTGACGCGCTTTGCCATCAGGCGCCAGCGCCTGTTCCTCATCGTGGATAGTTGTGAAGGGCTCAGGGGAAATGGCGGCTGCCGATGCGATTTTGCGCTGCTGATATTGGGCCAGACGCAAGTCCAGCAGCTCTTGCACCATGCGATGCAGAGGATCGATATCCTCCTCACTCACCGCGAAGCGTGGGCAGAAGCGATCCTCCCTTACCTCGAACCAGTACTCCCCCTTGGCGCCTGGATTGCCGCCACTGCTGAACTTGATCGGATTGCTCTTCCAGTAACTGAGCCAAGCCGGGCTGTCGGCGCTCAGGGCTTGCTGCTTGGCCGGCAGATCGAGACGGGCCAGCTCGGGATGCCGCTCGAACAGGTAACGGGAGTGGCTGGCCAGCGCTGCCAAGGTGGGTGGCTCACGCAGACCGTCGAGTTCGAGCAAGGCCAATAGCAGGATCAACTTGAAGCTCTTGTTGAGCACGGTGTTCTCCACCCCCGCACGCAGAAAGTCGCCGTGCCGGTTCAGCACGCGCAGCTCCTCCTCCCCCAGATCGCCCGCTTGGGCGAGCAGCTCAAACCAGCCCCCCTGTTTTTGGGTATCGAAACGCAGTTGCTCACCCAGCCGGGCAACCCAGGTTTGCCGCGCAGTGGGACGATAACCGAGGTACTCCTTGAGGATCTGATAGGTCTCAAGCAGAGTCGGTTGCTGCTGCCTTTTTAACAGCGCTAGCAACGGAAGCAGCTTGGGATCCAGATTGATAAAACAACCTGCCGCCAGCGTCATCGCCCCGTTTGCGTGCGTTGGCGAGTAGGTCAATTGCGTTTGCAGCAGCTGAGGCTTGTAGAGACACGCCTTGTGATTGCCCACCAGATCGATCACCACCAGGCGTTCTTTGCCTTGATAGAGGCGCAAGCCCCGCCCCAACTGTTGCAGGAACACGATGCGCGACTCGGTGGGACGCAGCATCAGCACGGTATCGATGGCGGGCAAGTCGGTGCCTTCGTTGAACAAATCTACCGAGAAGATGATATCGAGCTCGGCGGCGGCCAATTGCTCCTGGGCGGCTTGTCGCCCCTGACGGGAGCCCGCATAGACGGCTACCGCCCGCACTCCGGCTTGCTGGAAGACGCTGGCCATAAAATCGGCATGACGGGTCGAGATGCAGAAGGCCAGCGTGCGCTGCTGGCGTAAACGTCGCCACTGGCTAAGGGCGTGCTGAGCCCGCTTCTGACTGGCGAAGGCACTCTCCAGCGCATGGGGGTAAAACTGACCGTTGCGCCAAGGCAGCGCGGCATAGTCGATAGTGTCATCCAAAATGCCGTGATAGGTGAGCGGCACCAGCATCTTCTGCTCGATGGCGAGGGCCAGCCCCCGTTCAAAGACGAGATTGTTGTCGCACAGCGCCAGAATATCGGCCTGATCGGTGCGGTCAGGGGTCGCGGTCAGCCCGAGCAGGAAGCGGGGCTTGAAGTGGTTTAGCAAGCGCCGGTAGGAGGGTGAGGCGGCATGATGAAACTCATCGACCACCACGTAATCGAAGTGATCCGGTGCAAAGCGCAGCAGATGCTGACTCTTGCCCAGGGTCTGGATGGAGGCAAACAGCCAGTCGGCCTCATCCTGCTGCTGACCATGATAGAGGCCCGAATTTGCCCGCGGCACCATGTGCAAGAAGGTCTGGCGCGCTTGGGTCAGGATCTCCTCCCGATGGGCAACAAACAGCAGGCGGGCCGCCTGCATCTGGCGCACATCAAAAGCCGCGAGCAAAGTCTTGCCAAGGCCGGTCGCCATGACCACCACACCCCGTTTATGCCCCTGTGCCCGCGCGGCTTGCAGCGCCATCAGCGCCTCTTGCTGCACGCTGTTGGGGATGGGGGCTTCACGCAGCTGCTCAGCGCTGCTGCGATGATCCCCAGTGAGCACCCGCAACTCCCGCAGCGCGCTCTGCCGATAGCGAGCGAGGTAGCCATCGATCCAGTCGTGGGTAAGGGGCACGACCCGCGCGTCTTGCGCCAGCCGATCGATTTGAGCCGCGAGCTGACGCAGGCTGTGATGCGGCTCGCTGGGTCCGCTCGGCTCAGCCCTGAGCGACCAGTTCCACTCCAGCGACTCGGTAAGGGCGGCGGCAGAGATATTGCTGGAGCCGAGAAACGCCTGACCACCGAGCACCGCTGGCGACCCTTCCTGGCCAACTTGCTGGCCTAGGTACTGGGCTGCGTGCTGGACAAACAGATAGGACTTGAGGTGAAAACCGCGATTGCCCTGACTCTGGTAGATCAGCGCGCAAGAGCGAGCGGGATCAAATTTGAGCAACTCGCGCAGCGCCACCGGCTGGGTCACCTCCAGATAGTCCGAGGTGATCACCCGAAGCCGTGCTCCTCGCGCCAGCGCCTCGTGCAGGGCACCGCGCAACAACACCAGCCCGCTTTGGCGAATAAAGGAGACACACAACTCAATGCGGCTACCCTCGCCACAACGGGCGATGGCGTCCAGCAGATGTGGCAACAGGGGATCGTTGAACTCCGGATCCCCCGCCTCTCCCCCGCTGATGAGCACGGGTGCACTCATGACCCGACCTTGCGCACGATGGCGTTAAGCCAACACTCCTGCTCGCGGCCGGGGCGTCGATCCGCAGTCTGCCAGATCTCGACCTCGCTCAGCGGCAACGGCGTTATCAGGGCTTGCAGCCCCGCCTCATCCAACTGGGTGAAGGCTCGGCCATCGCGCTCGGTCTCGTCTACCCCATATTTGAACGAGCAATAGAGCAGACCACCGTCGGCGAGTTGCTGGCACAGATGGACCATTACGGCATCCAATTCGGCACGGGGAACATGCAGCAGACTGGCACAGGCCCAGATGGCATCGACCGGCGCGGGAGCCACGAACTGATCGAAACGGCACAGTTGCACCGGCTGACCAAGCAGGCGCTCGGCGCGCAGGGCCAGCTCCGCGCTGGCATCGAACGCAGTGACCTGAAAGCCCTGCTCTCGGAAGTAGAGACTGTCCCGACCAGAGCCGCAGCCCGCATCGACGATATGAGCGCCGGGAGCGAGCAGAGGCAGGAAGCGCTGGTAAAGCGGCTGCATATCGACCGACAGCGTGCCTTCGACGAAGCTATCGGCGTGTCATGTACAGAACCTTAAGCGGCAAGCGAATTAATAATACCGTCTAACGTGTTGTTTTGCTTGGATTTTCTCTGCCTACTCTTTTTGCCGTTTTTGGATAAATACACCATTGCCCACTCCA
>NZ_JBLUXC010000085.1:0-11415 GCF_048276795.1 Aeromonas sp. PS2Canimalfood6 | reverse complement strand
GAAGGGGTGAACAACAAGATCAAAGTGATAAAGCGTATGGCATATGGATTTAGGGACTCAGAATACTTTTTTCTGAAAATCAAGGCGGCCTTCCCCGGAAAGCCGCGATGAACCTTTTTTTATCTCTTTTTTTGGGCTGACATCGCCTTGCTCTCCCTCCCTGCCCGTTCGATATCCGCCGCTTTCCCGATGTTCAGCGACCACACACAGTCCAAACAAGACGTGAATAACGCACCAGACAGAGAATTCATCTCTGTCAACGCATCACGACATGCTCTGCTTTGTCGACAGGTCCGTGCATTGACAGCATATGAAGCCATTGGCAAACAGTCTGGCAGCGTTCCCCTTTGGTAGCACAGTCGGTGTGTTCAGTGGTGGCTGAGACAACCCAGGTTGAACGGGAATGCCAGACATAGGGCAACCTGTGGCGCTCTTCACTCTCATCATTTCTGGTGAGGATCATAGACCCGTTGAACGCCCTCCCTTCAGCTTCACGTGCAAGGGTCGGCTCGTAACAAGGCGTCACACAGGCAGGTTCCCCTCACTGTGCACAACGAGTGGTTGAGGGATGTAGAGAAGCTAAAGAGGTGATAGATAATGTCATTCAACTTCTTGTCTGATGGCATATAGCTATTACTTATTGAACTATTGCCGTATGACGTGATATTCACCAGGCAACAAAAAAGGGCCCGAAGGCCCTTGTTTTATTTCCAATGACTGTCGTGATTATCCGCCAAAGAGATGGTTGTTCAGCAGGAACAGACCGCCGGAGAGCAGCATGGTGAGCGGCAACGTCAGCACCCAGGCCAGCAGAATGGTCTTGATGGTCTGGCTCTGCAGGCCGGACTTGTTGGCCACCATGGTCCCCGCCACCGCGGAGGAGAGAATGTGGGTGGTGGACACCGGCATCCCGGTCAGACTCGCAATCCCGATGGACGCGGCGGCCGTGATCTGGGCTGCAATGCCCTGGCTGTAGGTCATGCCGGTGGAACCGATCTTCTCCCCTACCGTGTAGACGATACGACGCCAGCCCACCATGGTGCCGCAACCGAGCGCCAGGGCGATGGACACGATGACCCAGGTCGGCGCATATTCGGCCGTGGCGGTCAGATCCTTGCGCCATTTGGCGAGATCGGTCAGCTCCTTGGCCGGCAGCGGCAATTTGGAGACCTTGCGGGCAGTGTCGTCGATGCACAGCAGCAGACGACGCACCTCGCGGCGATCCACCAGGTTCATCTCCTCGTAGGTGCGCACCTGGCCCAGACGCTTGTCGAGGGTCGCCATGGCCTGCAGGGCCTCCCCTGCCGCACAGTGGCTCATCAGCTCTTCCTGGGCTTTGGCAGGGACACTGAAGTTCACCAGATGGGAGACCTGATCCTGGTTACGCTGGTAGATCTCCATGATGCGCTGGTTGGCATCCTGGGTTCTGTCCAGATCATAGGAGCGGCTGTTCATGTCCAGCGCAAAATAGGCAGGCGCCATGCAGATCAGCACCAGCATCACCAGACCGATGCCTTTCTGGCCATCGTTGGAACCGTGTACGAAGCTCACCCCCATGGCGGAGCAAATCAGAGTGACACGGGCCCAGAACGGTGGATGCTTCTTGCCGTCCACCAGCAGGCGCTCTTCCGGGGTCTTGTGGATCTTGCTGCCAAGCCATACGCGCTTCATGGCGAACAGCAGCAAGGCGGCAATGATGAAGCCCACGGTGGGAGAAATGATGAGAGAGAGCATGATGTCGATGGCTTTGCCGACGTTGATACCCTCTTTCAGGGGTTGATGGCTGATCAGGGCATAGGCGCCGCCTACCCCCAGGATGGAACCGATCAGGGTGTGGGAGCTGGATGCCGGAATGCCGAAGTACCAGGTTCCCAGGTTCCAGACGATGGCCGAGAACAGCAGGGAGAACACCATGATCAGACCCTGGGTGGAGTCCATGCCAAGCAGCAGATCGATGGGCAGCAGGTGAACGATGGCGTAGGCCACCCCCAATCCACCCAGCATGACACCGGCGAAATTGAACAGACCGGAAGCCACCACCGCCATATGAGCCGGCATCGCCTTGGTATAGATAACCGTTGCTACCGCGTTGGCGGTATCGTGAAAGCCGTTGATGAATTCATAGGCCAGCACAAAAAAAACGGCCAATACCAAACCGATTGACCACCACAAACCCAAACCACTAAACATTTCAAACATAAAAACGAACCTGTTTATGAGTTGCGGCGGATTATGCCAGAAGGCTCGATGCGCCATACCCGTTGTTGAAATATTTCAGCAAAAAAAAAAAAGGGCATTCCGTCAGAAAATGTCTTAGGGCCTGTAGGAACGGGGCTTGTCGAGGATTAATTTAAGTCCATTCCATTGCTGTGGATAGGCGCCAATCAAAGCCTGAGCATGGCTCAATGTCCCGAAAAAGGCCGCTTTTCAACCCGCTCGGCACGCCCGTTTCCTTTTGTCAGATAAAAAAAGAGGGTGCCTTGGCACCCTCCTCGATAGACAAGCCGCACGGTGCGGGGATCAATCCTGGTTGATCCGGCTGGCCACAGCCCCTTGCTGACTCTTGTATTTGGCATTTTCCCGTTTGTTGTACGGGCGAGCCGCGGTACCTGACAGCATCTCGAAGTTCAGGGCACCGATCTTCATCTTGGGACGCAGGGCCAGAGGCAACTTGCCGCCGTTGTAAAACTCCAGCACGATGCGACCGGACCAGCCCGGATCGATGCGGTGGGCGGTGACGTGCACCATAAGGCCCAGGCGAGCCAGGGAGGAGCGACCATCCAGCCAGCCGACGATATCGGCGGGCAAGGTAACCGATTCATAGGTCACCGCCAGCGCCAGCTGACCCGGGTGCAGATAGAAGGCTTCACCGTCCGGCACGTGGATCTCCTCGCTCATCACCCGCTCGATGGCATCGGCCATCTCGATACTGGTACCGCCAAGGTCGATATAAGGCGCGGTATGATCGCGAAACACCCGAAACTCGTTGCCCAGCAGCACATCGACGCTGACGCCGCTGATCCGCTCAACACCGGGCCGCGGCTCGATGACGATCTTGCCTTCATCCAGGTGCCGTTCGATATCGGTATCACAAAGACGCATTCTGCGACTCTCCTGACAAAAGATTCATTAAAAAAAGCCGGGCATCACCCGGCTTGTTTTCTCTCAACCAATCAACATATGGCGGATACGCGCCTTGAGCATGTCGATGGCGATGCGGTTCTTGCCGCCACGGGGCACGATCACGTCAGCATACTGCTTGGACGGGTCGATGAACTGCATGAACATGGGACGCACAGTCTTCTGATACTGCTTGAGCACGGAGTCCATGGTACGACCGCGCTCCTGCACATCGCGCACCAGACGGCGCAGCAAACAGATGTCGAGCGGGGTATCCATGAAGATGGAGGCGTCCATCAGTTCGCGCAGGCGGCTGTCAGTCAACAGCAGTATCCCTTCGAGGATGATGACACGGCGCGGTGCAAAGGTAGTGACCTCGGTCATGCGCGTGTGCTCGGTATAGGAGTACTGGGGGATGTTGACCGCCTCCCCTTGCGTCAGCTGGGTCAGATGCTGCACCAGCAGATCGTGATCCAGGGCATTGGGGTGGTCATAGTTGGTCTTGACCCGCTCTTCCATGGTCAGGTGGGTCTGATCACGGTAGTAGCAATCCTCGGTGATCACACCAATCTGACCCGCTCCCAGCTCGGCCACCAGCTCTTCATAGATGGTTTGGGCGATAAGACTCTTGCCGGACGCGGATGCACCAGCAATACCGATGATCACGCAGGAATGTTGAGTATCAGACATTGAAAATACCTAAAGAGAAGAGCACTGGGGATTGTTTAAACCGATCCATTATATGAAAAAGGGGTGGCCATGCCCACCCCAAATCCGTCCCCCTTGGCCGAACGCCGATTATTCGTCCAGCGCCACCGTGTAGAGCGGGGTCGCAATCGGTTTTGCGCTGAAATAGAGCTCGGCCCCTACCCGGCGAGCCAGTTTCAGGTAAGTCTGTGACAGCTCGCCATCCGGCGCACCGAACACGGTGGGGCAGCCGTCATCCATGTGCTGGCGAATGTCGATATGCAGCGGCAACTGACCAAGCAGCGCCACGTGATACTGCTCCGCCATCTTCTGGCCACCGCCGGTACCGAACAACGGCTCGTGATGCCCGCAGGCGCTGCAGACGTGGTAACTCATGTTCTCGACGATGCCAAGCACAGGCACATTGACCTTGTTGAACATGGCGATCCCCTTGCGGGCATCTGCCAGCGCCACATCCTGGGGCGTCGTGACGATCACCGCCGCCGTGGTGGGCACCTGCTGGGCCAGCGTCAGCTGGATATCGCCGGTGCCCGGGGGCATGTCCACCACCAGGTAGTCCACCTCGCCCCAGCGGGTCTCGTGCAGGATCTGCCCGAGTGCCTTGCTCGCCATGGGACCGCGCCAGATGGTGGCATCCTGCTCGGCCACCAGATAACCGATGCTGTTGCTCTTGATGCCGCAGGCCATCACCGGCTCCATCAACTTGCCATCAAAGCTGACAGGGCGCTCCTTGAGGGTCCCCGTCATGGTCGGGATGGAGGGGCCATAGATGTCCGCATCCAGCAGGGCGACCCGCGCCCCCTCTTTTTGCAGCGCCAGCGCCAGGTTGACCGCGGTAGTGGACTTGCCCACCCCTCCCTTGCCGGAGGCAACCACCAGGATATTGCGGATCCCCTGCACCGCCGCCAGTTGCTGCGCGCGGGGCATGCTGGCCACGTCTATCTCCCCCGTCCAGTCGATGCGGGTCGCGCCGGTTGCGCTGCGCAGCCGGGAATCGAACTCCTCTTTGATCTGTTCAAACAGGGACTGGCCGGCAAAGGGCAGCACCAGCGTGATGGCCAGGGTCTGTTCGTGCCGCTCGACGGAACGCACAAAACCGGCCGCGACCAGATCCTTGCCCCATCCTGCCGGCTTAAATTCGGCCAGGATCTGTTTTACTGAATCAATCACCATTAACTCCCCATTATGTTGTCGTTATGCTGAGGTGAACGGTTACCGCACATAAATCAGTGGCTTGCCGACGTCATCGTGATGCCGCCAGTCAGGGCACCGGGGGCCACAACCCTAGGCAGGCCGCCCCCAATTCGGGTAACATGCACGGCACTGTATCATCCCAACAGGCACATAAAGAACGTATTATGGCAACTGATCCTCGTAGAATGCTGGTAACCTGCGCCCTCCCCTATGCCAACGGCTCCATCCATCTCGGCCACATGCTGGAACACATCCAGGCCGATATCTGGGTTCGTTATCAGCGAATGCGTGGCCATCAGGTGCATTTCGTCTGTGCCGACGATGCCCACGGTACGCCCATCATGCTCAAGGCGCAGCAGATGGGGATCTCGCCGGAAGAGATGATTGCCGCCGTCTCCCAGGAGCACCAGGGGGATTTTGCCGGTTTCAACATCAGCTTCGACAACTACCACTCCACCCACAGCGACGAGAACCGCGAGCTGGCGGGCGTGATCTATGGCCGCCTCAAAGAGTCCGGCAAAATCAAGATCCGCACCATCTCCCAACTGTTCGATCCGGAAAAATCCATGTTCCTGCCGGATCGCTTCGTCAAGGGCACCTGCCCCAAGTGCAAGTCCCCCGATCAGTACGGTGACAACTGCGACGCGTGCGGCGCCACCTACAGCCCGACCGAGCTGATTGATCCGAAATCCGCCGTCTCCGGTGCGACCCCGGTGATGAAGGACTCCGAGCACTTCTTCTTCGACCTGCCCCAGTTCGAAGCCTGGCTCGCCGACTGGGTGCGCGGCTCCGGCGCCATCCAGGAAGAGATGGCCAACAAGATGCAAGAGTGGTTCGAAAGCGGCCTGCAGCAGTGGGACATCACCCGTGACGCCCCCTACTTCGGCTTCGAAATTCCCGGTGCCCCCGGCAAATACTTCTATGTCTGGCTGGACGCCCCCATCGGCTACATGGCGTCGTTCAAGAACCTGTGCAACAAGCGCGGCGACATCGACTTCGACAGCTACTGGAAAGCGGACTCCGACGCCGAGCTCTATCACTTCATCGGCAAGGACATCGCCTACTTCCACTGCCTGTTCTGGCCGGCCATGCTGGAAGGCGCGAACTTCCGCAAGCCGACCAAGGTCAACGTGCACGGCTATGTAACCGTCAACGGCGCCAAGATGTCCAAGTCCAAGGGCACCTTCATCAAGGCGTCCACCTATCTCAAGCACCTGGATCCGGAGTGCCTGCGTTACTACTACGCCGCCAAGCTCAACAGCCGCATCGACGATCTGGACTTGAACCTCGAAGACTTCGTCTCCCGCGTCAACGCCGACGTGGTCAACAAGCTGGTCAACCTGGCCTCTCGCAACGCCGGCTTTATCGCCAAGCGTTTTGACGGCAAGCTGGCCGCCACCTGCGCCGAGCCCGCACTCTACGCCGAGTTTGCCAACGCCAGCACCAGCATCGCCGAAGCCTATGAAGCGCGCGAATTCAGCCGCGCCATCCGCGAGATCATGGCCCTGGCCGACAAGGCCAACCGCTATGTGGACGACAAGGCTCCCTGGGTCATCGCCAAGCAGGAAGGGGCGGATGCCGAGCTGCAAGCCGTCTGCTCCGTCGGCATCAACCTGTTCCGCGTGCTGATGGCCTACTTGAAGCCCGTCATGCCGCAACTGGCCGAGCGCGCCGAAGCCTTCCTCGGCGAGACCCTGACCTGGGACGGCATCGCCGCCCCTCTGGTCGACCACGGCGTCGCCCCCTTCAAGGCGCTCTTCTCCCGCATCGAGTCCGCCAAGGTGGATGCCATGGTGGAAGCGTCCAAGGAAGATCTCGCCAAGGAGCAGAGCAAGAAACCGGCAGGCCCCCTGGTGGACGATCCCATCAGCGAGACCATCACCTACGACGACTTTGCCAAGATTGACCTGCGGGTGGCGCTGATCAAAAAGGCCGAAGCGGTGCCGGAAGCCGAGAAGCTGCTGAAGTTGCAGCTGGACATCGGCGGCGAAACCCGTCAGGTGTTTGCCGGTATCAAGTCTGCCTACAACCCGGAAGATCTGGAAGGCAAGCTGACCGTGATGGTGGCCAACCTGGCCCCGCGCAAGATGCGCTTTGGCATGTCCGAAGGCATGGTGCTGGCGGCAGGTCCAGGTGGCAAGGATCTCTGGATCCTCGAGCCCCAGGAAGGTGCCCAGCCGGGCATGCGCGTGAAGTAATACGCCCCTTCCCGGACAGTCCCAATGAAAAGAGAGGCCAATGGCCTCTCTTTTTTTACCTTGTGGGGTGCTTACTGCCCGCTCTGCAGCAATGCCATGCGAAGGCCGACCAGCTCCGCCTGATGGCAATCCAGTTGCAGTAGTTGGCAGCGGATCTCTGTTTTCAGGGCTCGCCGTTGCTGGCCTCGCCCCGTTTCGCCCCCAAGGCGTCTTAGCCATTGGCGCCTGTCCTGCAATTGCCCAAGCCGCTCCTGCCAGCTCACCAGCATGGACAACCAGGCCGGATCCCCTCCCCCCTGTGCCGTCAGCAGCTCCATCCCGTAGCGCGCCTGTTTCAGCACCAGGCGCAGCCGGTGCCAGCACCGAAGTTTCGCCCTGATGCCCACAGGAAGGGAGGTGGTCTTCGCCAGTGCATCCGACAGTGACAGCGCCAGATGCAGCTGAAACAGCGGCAAGAGATCGACACCGACGGGCACCTCTTCCAGTCGGGCCAGCCAACGGGCAAGCAGGCCGGTCAACAGGGGGACCCGTGGCAAGCGGTTCTGCCGAAGCGAGCCACCATGATGCTGCGCATAGACCTGGGCATCGCGCAGGGCGGAGAGCGTGCCGACGGCACGGGTCAATCGCCGCTCCAGCTCGGGCTCATGAATGAGGGGTCGCCACAGGGCGAGCAGCGCCAGCAGGCGGCGGGCCGCTATCCGGTAGGCATGCACCTCTTCCATCCCCTTGTGCTGGCGCAGTGCCAGGGTCGCCCCCCGATATTGCCCAACGAGCCGGTTGGCCTGCGCAATCCCGCTCTCCCCCATGAACCCTCCCGGCTAGTTGGTATGAAAACCGGTTCCGGTGGGTGGCAACGCCTGGGTGCACTCCATTCGGGTGACGGTGGCGGTTCGGGGCCCGTGCTCAAGCCAGCCCAGCATCATCTGTACCTTCTGTTCGGGACCGGCAATCAGGATTTCCACCGAGCCATCTTCCAGGTTGTAGGCATGCCCCCGCAGCCCCAGTTGCAGCGCCCGCTCCCGGGTGAAGTAGCGAAACCCCACTCCCTGAACCTGACCCCACACCCGCACGACAAACGATTGCTCTCCCATTTATCACACCTTTCCCTTAAGTAATTTTTCCCCGGGGCGATAATGAGCGCGACACTCTCTTCCCCTTGCAGGACGCAATACCATTATGAAAGAAGTAAAGTTTCGGTGGGTTGACCGTTATCTCATTCACCTCACGATCAGCGAGAAATTTCTCATCACCTTCTGGTGCCCCCTGGTGTTCATCGCCTTCCTCACCTGGTATCTGCTGGCCGACGGCCATGATCAGGCGATGCAGCTCAGAGTGGATCAGCTAAAAGGGCGGGTCGAGACCACGGCCCAGCTGGTGAGCCAGCAGCCGACCCTTACCCTGCCCGCGGATCTCGTACTCACGCCTGGCACCGCCACCGGCCTTAGCCAGCAAGGGGACATCTATCGCTATGGCGCCAGCGCAGGTCAGGCGGGCGTCGTCTCCGGCACCCTGGATACGAGTCACTACGCCCTCTGGGATGGTCAGGGCACCACGCTCACCATCATCGCGGTGCTGGCCGCCCTGCTGGCCCTCATCACTCACTATCTGATGACCTTCGTCTCGGGGGCCCTCTACTCCACCAACAAGGCATTGCAGACGGTAGCGAACGGCGATCTCACCTTCCGGCTCAATTTCTTCCCGGTGCGCGATGAGTTCTCCATTCTGGCGGGCAGCATCGACACCTTCACCGACCGCCAGCACAAGATAGTGCAACTGGTGGAAGAGTCCGCCGATGCCCTTACCCTGGCCGCCGACGAATTTCGCGAGCATGCCAGCGACGGCGAGCAGCTTGCCCGCGCCCAGCGCCAGCACATGGACTCCCTGGCCGCCGCCATGGAGCAGATGTCCGCCGCCATCCGGGAAGTGGCCCGCAACGCCAACGACACCCTGCTGCAAACCCGCCAGTCCAGCGACGAGGCGACTCACGGGGCACAGCGGGTGGCACGTACCATCACCGCCATCCGCACCCTGGCAGACGAGATTGGCAATGCCTCGGGCGCGGTCGAGCGGCTGACTCACAACGCCAATCGCATCAACGAAGTGGTCAACGTCATCAACGCCATCTCCCAGCAAACCAACCTGCTGGCCCTCAACGCCGCCATCGAGGCCGCCCGCGCCGGTGAACAGGGACGCGGCTTTGCGGTGGTGGCCGACGAGGTGCGCACCCTCGCCAGCCGCACCCAGCAGGCCACGGTGGAAATCCAGCAGATGATCGAGGAGCTCCAGGCCGGGACCGGGGCGTTGAACGACATCATGGAGAAGACGGTGGGGCGCGCGGCCGACAGCCAGCAGCTCATCACCGAGGTGGGCATGGACATCGAGCGGCTCAGCAACCACAGCGATGCGGTGCTGGAGATGAGCACCCAGATCGCCACCTCCAGCGAAGAGCAGAGTTCGGTGGCAGAAGAGATCACCCGCAACCTCGACAAGGTGCGCCACGAGGCGAGCCGGGTGGAGGAGTCCGCCAGCGCGGCGGTCGCCGGCACCACCGGCCTCAAGGGAACCGCCAGCGAACTCGGTCAGGCGCTCACCGGCCTGCGGATCTGACCCCCTCCGGCAGGCCATCCTCCAGATGGCCTGCCGCGTCTGGGCCAGGCGCTGGGGACGCGCGAAACAGCCCGTCCGACCCTGACCGCGTGAGGATGCACGGATCCCGGTAGACGCGGCTTGCGTGCCTACCCTCACAGCCCCTACTATATGCCCCCTTCTTTTCTACCATCGGCAACTACCCATGAGCGCTTCCATCTATCTCGTCAAAGGCCGCGAAAAATCCCTGCTGCGTCGCCACCCCTGGATCTTCTCCAAGGGCATTGAGCGGGTGCAGGGCAACCCCGTTGACGGCGATACCGTCGAGATCTTCACCCATGACGGCAAATGGCTCGCCCGTGGCGCCTGGTCCGGCAGCTCCCAGATCCGTGCCCGGGTCTGGACCTTCGACAAGGATGAGAGCGTCGATCTCGACTTCTTCATCCGTCGCCTAAAATACGCGCAGGAGTCCCGCGATGGGCTCATCAAGCGTCAGGGCCTCACCGGCTATCGCCTCTGCGCCGCCGAATCCGACGGTCTGCCGGGCCTCACCATCGACCGCTACGCCGACTTCCTGGTGTGCCAGATCCTCTCTGCCGGTGCCGAGTTCCAGCGTGAGCTGATCACGCAAGCCCTGCGTACCCTCTACCCCGAGTGCAGCATCTATGAGCGCTCCGACGTGGCCGTGCGCAAGAAGGAAGGGCTGAAGGAGCGCACCGGCGTCATCCATGGCGAGACCCCGACCGACCCCGTGGTGATCGAGGAGAATGGCGGCGTCAAGATCCTGGTCGATATTCGTAACGGTCACAAGACGGGTTTCTATCTGGATCAGCGGGACAACCGCCTTGCCGCAGCGAAATACACTGAAGGCAAGCGGGTGCTCAACTGCTTCTGCTACACCGGCGGTTTCGGGGTCTATGCCCTCCAGGGCGGTGCCAAGGAGGTAGTCAACGTCGATCTCTCCCAGAATGCGCTGGACATCGCCCGCCAGAACGCCGAGCTGAACGGTCTCGATACCAGCAACACCCAGTTCGTGCGTCACGACGTCTTCAAGCTCTTGCGCGAATATCGCGAGAAGGGCGAGAAGTTCGATGTCATCGTGCTGGATCCGCCCAAGTTTGCCGAGAGCAAGGCCCAGCTGCTGGGCGCCTGCCGCGGCTACAAGGACATCAACATGCTGGCGTTCCAACTGCTGGCGCCGGGTGGCGTGCTCTTGACCTACTCCTGCTCCGGCCTGATGGAGCAGAGCCTGTTCCAGAAGATAGTGGCCGATGCGGCCCTCGATGCCGGCCGTGATGCCCAGATCCTGGAGCTCCTCTCCCAGGCATCCGATCACCCCATCGGCACCGCCTATCCGGAAGGCTTCTACCTCAAGGGACTGGTGGTGCGCGCCCGCTAAGCCGAGCAGACCAGCGCAGCCCCCTTGTTCCCGGTGCCAGATCCGGGCCAGGCTGGGTTCTGCTAGTCATCAAAAAGCCCGCGATCAAAGCGCAATGCTGATCAGTTAAGGATCCATTGACCGATCCTTCTGCTGTAGGACAATCCGGAACCAATCACTGGTTCCGGATTTTTTATGTCTATTGCAAACGATCTGAACGATGTTGTTGAG
>NZ_JBLUXC010000084.1:0-12067 GCF_048276795.1 Aeromonas sp. PS2Canimalfood6 | reverse complement strand
GGCGTGGTGCAATCAGGCCGCCCGATGAAGCAGGAACCCGGTACTGCGCGAGCAGCTATCACCCAGTAATGGGAATCCCCCTCCTGTGACGCGAAGCGCTAAGGTGGGGGAGGATGTCAATCCAGCATGATTGAACCTTGGTTGAACAGTGATTGAGGTAGAAGCCGCGCATTTTAGCAGGGGGTCATGGCTTGTCCCAGTGGCGGGAAAAGATAAAAATGGCGGCGATCCAACAGGAGGGAAACATGTTTCGATTAGGGCTCATCATCAACCCCGTCGCCGGCATCGGCGGGGCCGTCGGTCTCAAGGGCAGTGACGGCATGGTCGCCGAGGCGCTGGCGCGCGGGGCCGTCCCCAAGGCCCGGGAGCGGGCTCGCCAGGCCCTGTTGCCCCTGTGCGAGCTGACCACCCCATTCGAGCTGCTGACGGTGGCCGAAGAGATGGGGGCCGACCTCGCCGCCGAGCTGGGGTTGCCCCATCGCATCGTCCATCGGCCTGCCGGGGCGCAGACGAGCGCCGAGGACACCCGGGCTGCCGCCCTGGCCCTGCGCGATGCCGGGGTGGATCTGCTGCTCTTCGCCGGTGGCGATGGCACCGCCCGTGACATCTGCACTGCGGTGGGGGAGTCCTGCCATGTGCTCGGCATCCCGGCGGGGTGCAAGATCCACTCCGGGGTCTACGGGGTGACGCCGGCGGCGAGTGGCCGGGTGGCGGCCAGAATGATCGCAGGGGAGCTTCTGAGCCTGGTGGATGCGGAGGTGATGGACATCGACGAGGAGGCGTTTCGCGCCGGCAAGGTGCGCGCCCGCCACTACGGCCAGTTGCTGGTGCCCGGGGATCTGCGCTACGTGCAGGCGGTCAAGCAGGGGGGGCGGGAGTCCGAGGAGCTGGTGCTCGCCGATCTTGCCGCCGGTGTGGTGGAGCAGATGGAGCCCGATACCCTCTACCTGATGGGGTCGGGGAGCACGGTGGCCGCCTGCATGGGGGAGCTGGGTCTGGAAAATACCTTGCTCGGTGTGGATCTGGTGGAAAATGGCCGGCTTATCGGGCAGGATCTCAGCGCCGCCGAGATCCTGACCCGGATCCGCGGCCGTCGCTGCCGTCTGATCATCACCCTGATCGGCGGTCAGGGACATCTGTTCGGGCGCGGAAATCAGCAATTGAGTCCAGACGTGATCCGGGCCGTCGGGCGCGAGCATATCCAGGTGCTCGCCACCAAAGCCAAGCTGGCGGCGCTAGAAGGCCGTCCGCTGCTGGTGGACACCGACGATCCGGCACTGAACCGGTCGTTGAGTGGTTATCTGCGCATAACCACGGGATACAAGGATCAGGTCATCTACCCGGTGGCCAACCCGGAATAGGACATCAAGGATGCGGCTGGCCTGGCGCCAGAGAGCCGCGATCAACCGGATCGCGGTTCCACTCCCCGAATTTTTTGCCGGCAACCCCGGAAATGAGGCTGCGTTAAATGACGATTCACGATTTTGAACACAAGTTGTTGGGACTGATCGACGCCATGGTCGCCACGGCCAGCGAAGACGAGCTGTTTGCGGGCGGCTATCTGCGGGGGCACATCTCCCTTGCGGTGGCGCGCGCCGAGCTGGAGGGCAAGACCCTGGTGCGGGACGTCAAGAGCTATGTGCTGCGCAGCCTGAACGAGGCCATCTTGCAGGGTGAGCTCTCCGAGCAGGACGAGGTGCTGGTGCAGGAGATGTGGAAGCGTCTGCAGGCCCAGGCGGAAGCTTGATCCCATTCGCAGTTCAAACACAAGTTTAAGTAATCTGCTTCCCTGAGTGTTATCAAAAGGTTAATAATGAGGCTCGCCTTTTGTTTCAGGGATTAAACCATGGCCTCCACCTCACGCATTGCCACCAGACTGCCGCTCGAGATGCTCTATCACTGGGAGCGGCAGTGTCCCGACCGAATCTATCTGCGTCAGACCATCCACCGCGAATACGTCGACTTCACCTGGGGTGAGGTCGCCGACGAGGCGCGGCGCATGGTGACGGCACTGCGCGCCCTGGGCCTGGTGCCCGGTGACAAGGTAGCCCTGCTCTCCAAGAACTGCGCCCAGTGGTTCATTGCCGATCTGGCGATGCAGATGGGGGGATACGTGAGCGTGCCCATCTACCCCACCGCCAACGTCGACACCATCGAATACGTGCTGCGCCACAGCGAAACCAGGGCGATCTTCGTCGGCAAGCTGGACGACTGGAAGAGCCAGGAGGCGGGGGTGCCCGGGGATCTGCTGCGTATCGCCCTGCCTTACGACACCATGCCGGCCGCCCACCAGTGGGACGATCTGCTGGCGCAATACGACCCCATCCCGGACAGCCCGGTGCAGGCGCCGGATGCCCTGCTGAGCCTGGTCTACACCTCCGGCAGCACCGGCAAGCCCAAGGGGGCCATGCTGAGCGTGGAGCGCTACGCCTGGTCCTGCGAGAAGCTGGTGGAGGCGGTCTCCCTCACCGCCGAGGATCGCGGCTTCTCCTACCTGCCCCTTGCCCACATCACCGAGCGGGTCTACATCTACGGCGGCAGCCTGTTCAGCGGTGCCACCATCGCCTTCCCCGAGTCCCTCGACACCTTCATCGAGGACGTCAAGCGCTGCCGTCCCACCGTCTTCATCTCGGTGCCGCGGCTCTGGGCCATGTTCCGCATCAAGATCCACGAGAAGCTGCCCCAGAAAAAGCTGGCGCTGCTGCTCAAGATCCCCCTCGTCTCCAGCCTCATCAAGAGCAAGCTGCAAAAGGGGCTGGGGCTGGATCAGGCGCGGGTGCTGGGCTGCGGCTCGGCGCCGGTGGCCCCGGCGCTGCTGGAGTGGTATCACAGCATCGGTATCCATATCACCGAGGCCTGGGGCATGACCGAGAACCACGCCTACTCCACCCTCAACTACCCGTTCCGGGCGGACAAGATAGGCACCGTCGGCAAGGCCGGGCCCGGGGTGACCATCAAGATCTCCGACGAGGGGGAGATCCTCTGTCGCTGCGACGGCATGATGGTGGGCTACTACAAGGATCCCGAGCACAGTGCAGAGGCCATCGACGCCGAGGGCTGGCTGCACACCGGTGACATGGGGAAGCTGGACCGGGAGGGTTACCTCACCATCACTGGTCGCATGAAGGACGTCTTCAAGACTGCCAAGGGCAAGTACGTGGCCCCGGTGCCCATCGAGGGGATGCTCGGGCAGGAGCCCATCATCGAGCAGCTCTGTGTCATCGGCTACGGCATGCCGCAGCCGGTTGCCCTGGTGCAGCTCGCCGAGAGCGCCATGAAGGGGGACAAAGCCGGGGTGGAAGCCCAGCTGGAGGCTGCCCTCAACCGGGTCAACGACAAGCTGGAATCCCATGCTCGCCTGCGGGGCATCCTGGTGGTCAAGAGCCCCTGGAACATCGAGAACGGGGTGCTGACCCCCACCATGAAGATCCGCCGCCACCTGCTGGAACAAAAATACGCGGACATCGGTGAGCGCTGGTCCGGCAGCCAGCGCATCCTGTGGGAGTCCTGACAGGGGTCGGTGCCGCCATATCGGCCACATCAATGACAGTCGGGGGAGCCAGTGGCTCCCCCGCTGTATTTCAGGGGGGAAGCAGCCGACAGGGGGCGGGGCTGGGGCATTGACCCCTTCCCCGAGGTTTCCCGCCGCCATACCGCCCCGCGTCGGGGGAATCGGCAGGGAAAGGTATTTGCAAAATCCATGGAGAGGCGGGATCCCAGTGGCTGGGCGAATGCATCTTGGGGTCACACACGGGGGCTGCAAGGGGAGAGGGCGGGGCATTGACCCCTTCCCCGATCTTTCCCGCCGCCGCCATGCCGCCCCGCGTCGGGGGAATCGGCAGGGAAGGTATTTGCAAAATCCATGGAGAGGTGGGATCCCAGTGGCTTGGCAAATGCATCTTGGGGTCACACACGGGGGCCGCAAGGGGCGGGGACGAGGTATTTATCCCTTCCCCGACCTTTCCCGCCGCCGCCATGCCGCCCCGCGTCGGGGGAATCGGCAGGGAAAGGTATTTGCAAAATCCATGGAGAGGTGGGATCCCAGTGGCTGGGCGAATGCATCTTGGGGTCACACACGGGGGCTGCAAGGGGCGGGGGGGAGGCATTGGCCCCTTAACCTGGGCTTCCCGCCACCGCAGAGGAGGTCTGCCAATAAGGTCATCGGAGGGAGACCGCCCTCACATGGGGCAGGGGGGCATCTGATGCACGGCGCCAGAGGCGCAGAGAGAGGGGCTGAGAGCAAGAAGGGGAGCCGCAGCTCCCCTTCCCGTTGGTGGATGCCGGGGTCAGACGGCTTTGTACTCAAGCTCGACTGAACCCAGCGCCTTCAGGGTGGACTGGGCGGAGTCCCGCTGGCTGATCTGGCCATCCTTGCTCTCCAGCAGCACGGCGCGGCGCACGGTGGCGAGATCCTCGCCACCCAGCACCGCGTGGGCGCAGGCCATCTGCATCGGCGGCAGGCTCGGGTTGAAGGCGGCGTTCTCGGCATAGCGGCCGCAGAAGATGCGCCCATCCTCGAACTGCAGCGCCACCGCGGCATAGCCCTGGCTGTAGGGGGCATAGCTCTGGCGGGCGGCGGCGAGCGCAGCCTGCCACAGGGGGTCGTCGCTCTCGAGCACCAGCTCGTCGTGAGCCTGGGGGCTCATCAGGGCATCGGTGATCTCGAGATCGGCGGGGCCGAAGGAGTGGGGCAGGAAGGATTGCAGCTCGCTGAGATCGTCCGGCAGGGAGACCTTCAGGGTCTTGGCGGTGCTCAGCTCGTTCATGAACTGGCGGCAGTGGCCGCAGGGGGTGTAGTTCACGGTGATCTCGGAGATCCCGGTCTCGCCACCCAGCCAGGCGTTGGAGATGGCGGACTGCTCTGCATGGACCGAGTGGAACAGCCCCTGGCCCGCGAACTCCATGTTGGCGCCAAAGTACCAGGTGCCGCTCAGGCCGCAGGCGATGGCACCGACGAAGAACCTGGAGATGGGGGCCACCGAGCAGGCGGCCGCCAGCGGCAGCAAGGCCAGACGCAGGGCCCTGTCATCCAGCCCGGTGGCGGCCTTCAGGGTCGCGACCTGGTCCGGGGTGAAACGGGCCTGGAAATCGTCCCCCAGCATGGGCAGCAGGGCAGCCTGGAGCGGGGCGGAAAGGGTCTCGAATGGCTTGGCAAAGCGGGGATGCATACTGTGTCCTCAAAGGCCAATTGGGGGGCCATTGTAGGGAGCAAGCGCGGCGAATTGTGTGAGCGCGCTCACGCCTTGATGGGCAAAGGGGCGGGGATGGTAAAGGAAACGTTTGTCTTTCGCAATCTGTGCGCCAGCTCCCGGCATCAGGGAGGCGAGGGTATCGGATGGCAACGGTGAAAGGGCACAGAGGCCATGGCCGCAGGGGCGGCCATGGCAACGGGGATCAGGTCAGCCAGTGGTAGAGGGCGAACAGCAGGGGGGCGATGGCTGCGGTCAGCACACCGCACACCACCATGGCCAGCGACGAGAAAGCGCCCTGGGTCACCCCCTGCTCGGCGGAGGCGGCGGTGCCGATGGCGTGGGCGCAGGCTCCCATGGCGAGCCCCTGGGCCTCGGGGTCGGTGACCCGCATCAGCTTGAGCAGGGGATAGCCCACCAGGGCCCCCAGGATCCCCACCACCACCACCACGGCGGCGGCGATGGCGGGAATGCCGCCGAGGGACTGGCTGACGCTCATGGCGAGCGGCGTGGTGATGGACTTGGTGGCGATGGAGGCGAGCAGCGCCGGATCCGCCCCCATCAGGTGGCCGACCCCCAGGGTGGTGCAGACCGAGATGAGCACTGCGGTGAGGGTACAGGCCAGGATGGGTGTGAGCTTGTCGCGGATCTGGCGTGCCTGCTGGTAAAGCGGCAGGGCCAGGGCCACCACGGCGGGTTCCAGCAGGGCGGTCAGGGGCGAGGCCCCCTGCTGGTACTGATCCAGAGGCAGATCGAGCCAGAGCAGCAGGCCGATGATGACGGCGGTGGGGATCAGCACCGGATTGATGACGGGCCAGGGCAGGCGGCGGTAGAGGGCCCGGGTCATGAAATAGAGGGCCAGGGTGAGGGGCAGGGCGAACCAGAGGATCATGGCTTGTTCATCCTTTGATAGAGGTGGCCGACCGCGCCCAGGATGAGCACGATGCCGAGCACGACGCAGAGCATGATGAGACCGAAGGATTGGCGCAGGGGCTCGAGCCAGGCCACCAGGCCCACCGCCACCGGCACGAACAGCACCCCCATGTGGCGCAGCAGCAGGCCGCCCCCCAGCTCGACCCAGGAGAAGCGGACGATCTGCAAGGAGAGCAGCACGAACAGCAGCAGCATGCCGATGATGCTGCCGGGGAAGGCGAAGGGCAGGATGGCCGCCACGGCCTTGCCTGCCAGCAGACAGGCGATGATGACCAGAAAATCACGAAGGTAGCGCAGGGTGCGTTGCAGCAGCACGGGGGCCTCATCTTGGCAAGTGTGAGCGAGGTCGCAGTTTAACAGGCACGGGGGGGAGGGAACAGGGTCAACTGGCCCGCAGGGGATACAATGGCCCGGCTTCATCCCCATTCACAAGAAGGAGTTCCCATGTCGCCCCCCTCTCTCCTGGCCCGGTTGCGCCAACTGCCCGCCGATCCCGCCCTCCCTGACACCCTGCTGCAAACCCGCCAGTGGGAGGGGCCGCTTTGCCGGGTGAGGCTCGACAACACCGGGAAGCAGTCCGAGGCCGTCCACCACTGGCGGCTGTTTGAGGGGGATCTCGGACTTGCGCCCGACGCGGCCATCTACGGGGAGGGGTTCCAGATGCTGGCCCAGACCGGGGGACGCTGGAATGCCCCCGAGCACCTGGGCCGCTGCCCCGATGCGTCTGTCTATCGCATCACCGCCGACGATGGCTACCACACGGTGCACAACCTGCTGCTGGTGGCGCAGGAGAGGGGCTGGCTGCTGCTGGCCTTTGCGAGCTGCCAGCGTTTTGGCGGGGAGTTTCGCCTCCATCCCGACGGGCGCCTCGAGATCGTGATGAACACCGAAGGGCGCACTCTGGCGCCGGGTGCGCACTGGCAGAGCGAGGCTCTGATCTGCCTGGAGGGGCCGGACAGGGAGGCCCTGCTCGCGACGCTGGCGCAGCATATCGCCGCCGAGCACGGCTCCCTGGTGGGGGAGGTGCCCACGCGCCCGAGCGGCTGGTGCTCCTGGTATCACTACTACGCGAACGTGAGCGCGGCGGACATTCGCGAGAACCTGGCGGTGCGGGCCGAGCGTTTTCCGGCCCTGCGCTACGTGCAGATAGACGATGGCTATCAGGCCAGGATGGGGGACTGGCTCACCCCTTCCGCCAAGTTCGAGGAGGGGGTGGCGGCCCTGGCAGGGGAGATCCGCGCCGCCGGTTGCGAGCCGGCGCTCTGGGTCGCCCCCTTTATCGCCGAGCCCGGCTCCCGAGTGTTCCAGCAGCACCCTGACTGGTTCGTGAAAGGGGAGGATGGCCTGCCGCTCCCCTCGGAGCGGGTCACCTACGGGGGCTGGCGCTGCACCCCCTGGTACGTGCTGGATGGCACCCACCCCGAGGTGCAGACGCACCTGGAGCAGGTATTTCGCACCCTGCGTACCCAGTGGGGCATTCACTACTTCAAGCTCGATGCCAACTTCTGGGGGGCCATCCACGGTGGTCGCTTCCACGACCCCGCCGCCACCCGGGTGGAGGCCTATCGGCGCGGCATGGCCGCCATCCTGCGCGGCGCCGGGGAGGGGGCCTTCCTGCTCGGCTGCAATGCGCCGCTGTGGCCGAGCCTCGGCCTGGTGCATGGCATGCGGGTGAGCGATGACGTGGAGCGCCAGGGCCCCCGTTTTCGCCAGATAGCGAGAGAAGCCTTCTGCCGCGCCTGGCAGCACGAGCGGCTCTGGGTGCTGGACCCCGACTGCGTCTGCCTGCGGGATATTCCGGGCCAGCACGGGAGCTACGCCGAGTACGACTTCCACCTGGCCGCCCTGGTGGCGAGCGGTGGCATGGTGCTGGCGGGGGACAGATTGCAGGATCTGGACGCGGCGCAAGGGGCGCGCCTTGGCAAGCTGCTCGCCCTGTGCGCCGCGCGCACCCCGGCGGCCCGCTTCGAGGGGATGGCATTCGAGCGCGGGCGGGTGGCGCTGCCCGGGGGCGGCGAGCTGCTCTGCCTGTTCAACTGGGGGGAGCACCCCTGCGAGTTCCCGTTGGCGCCGGGGGGCACGGACTTCTGGGACGAGACGCCCCTGGGGAGCACCCTGGTGCTGCAAGGGGGGCAGGGGGCGGTGATCCGCTACCCCTGATGGCGTTGCACTGCAAAAAGGCTCCCTCGGGAGCCTTTTTTACGTGGCGAAATGGTCTCTAGAAGTGCCACTCCATCCCGATGGCGTAATTGGCGGAGCCATAGCCCGGGATCTCGTTGCTGGAGGCGAGTGCCTTGACGGTGAGGCGAGTTGTCAGGGGGATGCCGAGCCCCATGCCGATGGCGATCTCGTCGCTCTGATCCCCCATCATGTCCACCCGCAGGGTGCGATAGAGGGAGAGATCCTGGCTCATCTGGGCATAGATCTGGGACGACTTGTTGTAGAGCTGGCCGAACACCTCCATCTGGAAGCCGTTTTGCGGCGTGATGGCCAGGGGAATGCCGGCGAAGCGGTAGAGATCCGAGTGGTTGAAATAGCTGTTGGTGATTTGCGGGGTGAAGTCGGTCTGCTGGTAGAGGGTGCTGAAGTTGTGCTCGATGAGCCGGTAGGTCTGCTCCGGCAGGCGCAAGAGGTAGTCTGGCACCTCGAACCGGGCGCCAGCGAGGGCGGCCTGGGGCAGCAGGGCACAGGCGACGAGTGTCAAAGCAGGCAGAGCTGAACGCATAAAACGAGAGTTCCCCAACAGTCGAAAGCACGGCATCCATGCCGTCAGCGCATCTAAATATTCACACTATCAGGAGCTTGGGCTCCCTGCCCATTATGTCGCGAGCCGGGGAAACGCATCGGTTTTTAACTGTGAAACGGCTCACATCTCACAGATTTTCAAGGTAGTGATAGAGACTCTTTAGGATCGCAAAGTTCCGTTCGTTCCCCTGGTTCTGTTCCGCCAGGGCTTCCAGGCGCGGCACATAATCCGGCAGGCGGCGGCTGAAGTAGTCACTGCAATGCAGGCGCCAGCGCTTCTGCTCCGCTTCGCTCAAGGTGTGGGGCCAGTTGCGGGCGCGGTAACGGAACAGCATCTCGGGCAGACGGGGATCCGTGAAGGCAAACTCCCGCTCCCCCAGCAGATCCGCCGGAGTGGCGCGCACCAGGTCTATGGTGGACTTGTCGCCGTGGCCGAAGAAGCCGGCGTAGAGCTGGGTGTCGGGGTCGCTGTCGGTGCTGCCGGCAAACTCCTGGTTGAACACCTCCACCAGTTTTTCCCGCACCTCGGGGTGGGCCCGCAGCAGATCCAGGCTCTTGCGGCACTGAGCCCGATTGATGCCCAGCTCGTCCGCCCGCTCCGGCGTCAGGGTGGCGGCCGGGGCCAGTACCGGGCACTTGTTGATGTGCACCAGTTTGACCGGAATGCCGGCCAGATCCCCCAGCTCCTCTTTTTTGGTGTAGAGGCGCTCGCGGATCTCCTCGCAGGAGAGCTCGATGAGCGGAGTCGGGTCACGGGTCAGATCCACCATGATCACCGCGTTCTGGTTGGTGGGGTGCCAGGCGAGCGGCGACACCCAGCTTGCACACCCCTGCCAGGGGGAGAACATGCCGGAGACGTGCACCAGGGGTTTCATGGTCACCACGTCGATGAGGGCCTTCACCTTGTTCTTGTTGCGAAGATCAAAGAGGTACTCGAAGAGCTTGGGCTGGGCATTTTTCACCAGCCTGGCCATCTCGATGGTGGCCAGCACATCCGAGAGCGCATCGTGGGCGTTGGCGTGGGCCACGCCGTTGGCCACCGTCAGCTTCTCCAGCCTGAAGCTCGGCTTGCCCTCGTCGTCCAGGGCCCACTCTATCCCCTGCGGGCGCAGGGCGTAGCAGGCCCGCAGCATGTCGAGGATGTCCCAGCGGGAGTTGCCGTTCTGCCAGGCGTAGGCATAGGGGTCATAGAAGTTGCGATAGAGGGTGTAGCGGGTCACCTCGTCATCGAAGCGGATACTGTTGTAGCCGAGCACGCAGGTGCCCGGGGTGGCGAACTCTGCGTGGATCTGGCGGATGAAGTCCGCCTCGCACAGGCCGTCCTTCATCGCCTTTTGCGGCGTGATGCCGGTGATGAGGCAGGCTTCCGGCTCCGGCAGGTAATCTGCCGGCGGCTTGCAGTAAATCACCAGCGGCTCGCCGATGATGTTGAAATCCGCATCGGTGCGAATGCCCGCAAACTGCGACGGCCTGTCTTTGGCCGGACTGATGCCGAAGGTCTCGTAGTCGTGGAAATAGAAGGTAGGCTTTGTCTGCTGGCTCATTTCGTGGTTCTGAATTGTGTTTATATGCTTTAAAAACAAGTCGTTATACGGAGTGTCATCTCAGATTGTCTCATTTTGTCCGATCTTGATTCAGTCCGTTTCAGACCAGTTTGGTACGTATCTGTGTACACGTCTGGGCGCGTTAATGTGTCATTGAAAAATCAGATGGCCAATCACAGGAGAGTCATATGCCACTTACTGATGCGAAGCTACGGGCACTCTATGGTAAGCCCTACTTTGGCAAGACGGAATTATCAGATCGTGATGGATTGTCAGCTCGGGTCACTGAGCGAGGCACCATCTCATGGCAGTATCGCTATCGCTGGCAAGGAAAAGCGGCGAGACTCAAAATTGGACGCTATCCCGACCTTAAACTCGCTGATGCCAGGGCTTTGATCCCTGCTATCCGTGGTGCACTTGAACGTAATGAACATCCCAGAGTTTTCTGGGATAAGCTCCACCAGAAGCATGATGTCACACTTAAACAGTGCTGCGAGCATTTTCGTGAGCATCATCTGCCCAAGCTGCGGCCCCGTACGGTCATGCTCTATGAGCATACCATGCAGCGCTATTTCGAACCTCTGTTTATTGGTATTCCGGTTGAACAGATCCCGTTTTCCAGCTGGCTGGAGTGGTTTGATAAAATTGGCAAGAAAAAGCCCAAAAATGCCGGTCATTTATTACGCAGATTAAAGTCCATTCTTAGTTTTTGTATTCGGAGAAATCTCATTGTCGGCTCCCCGGTGTTGCAATTACGCACGGAGGATGTGGGTTCTCAACCTGAGAGAGGTACTCGTGTGCTGACCATGCGTGAACTCGCTCAGATTTGGATTGCATTCGAACAGAGTAAGGCCAGCCGCGGATTAAAATTGGCGGCCAAACTGGTGATCCTGCTGGGCTGTCGCAGTGGCGAGGCATTGGGGGCGCAGTGGAGTGAGTTTAATCTGGAGGAGCAAATTTGGACGGTTCCCGCTGCTCGTGCCAAAAGTGGATCACCAATACGTCGGCCTATTCCTACCCGGGTGATGATGTTGCTGCAAGAAGCGGCAGCGAAATCTCGGCTAAGGGGAGGGCCAGTATGTCGCTCGCCAGTGAATCCGAAAAGGTCGTTGAGCAGTGCGTCTCTTATCCAGCTTGCAGAGCGGGTGAGAGATAAACTGGATCTGCCATATTGGCGTATGCACGATATGCGTCGGACGCTGAGTACGCGTTTATCGGAGGAGCGCATCATGCCACAGGTAACCGAGAAAATGCTTGGCCACCGAATGGCGGGTGTCATGGCTATTTACAATCTTCATGATTGGACCAATGAGCAACGTGAGGCATATGAGTTATGGGATAAAAAATTAATGGAGGCAGTGAAATCCATTCAGGAAATGTAAATGTAATGGAGTCATAAAATAGCGGTATAATTCATCATCTAAGATGAGCGGTTTTCCCTTGATATCCAACTGCTGACCTCTGCGGCAGAATAAAAACCTTTATTGTGTGGCGGTGGAAACTTGTGTTCTTTAATCCACCTGTACAGAGTCGATCTAAATAGCTGTTCCGAATAGTAGATCACCGGAGGAAGGGAACTCAGTCCAGTTTGTGCGATCTGATTAGTCGCTAAACAAAACAAGCCACACCCAAAGGACTGAGTTGATGCCTATCCTA
>NZ_JBLUXC010000083.1:0-12860 GCF_048276795.1 Aeromonas sp. PS2Canimalfood6 | reverse complement strand
ATGGTGTTTTTGCTCATGGGGGGAGCGTATCTAAGGAGCAGGATCAAGCAAGCAGGAAAGTGGGATCAAGAGACGATCGTCTCATTTTTCCTGTGTCAATACTGTTCCGGTGAATACTTACTTTTATCCGGCCTCCTCTCCCGCCGAACCCAAGCATTTGCGACGCATTTTCTGATATAGTTTTTTGCCTGCCGTTCCTGTATGGAAAATTCCGCACAAAAGGAGTTCACTAACTCGGCTGCTGATACTGAGGTATGCCCACTCAGAGCTTTTTTCAGAGAAGTTAATAATGTGTTGTTATCACTATCATTCGCGCTGACGAATATCAGATGTTCTGTTCGGTTTAATAAAATCTCATCAGGAGTTTCAACCGCTCTCGAACTAAATCTGAGGCTGAATCTAGCCCCCTGCCCATCCCGCAATGCTAGTGACATAACCCCATCAGCCTCACCATGAATGGATGATGCCCCTCTGATACCAGCAGCACCTGCATTATAGTTCTCAGCTCCTGGTGAAGATTTTCTGGCATGATGCACAACAATATGTGCAGCGGAGCGGCTAATTTTTCTGATGGACCGCATTACCTGCCCCATCAAACCGTTATCATTTTCCGCCGCTGTATGCATCCTAGCTAGTACATCCCAAATAATCAGGTCAGGCTGGATCTCATTCACGATGGAGATCATTTTTTTCGCCTCTACAGGATCCAATACATCCGTTGTCTGGAAATCACCACACCGGAAAAAATTCCGCTCAATTGTTTGGTCAGTCACATTATTATGTGCTGTCATGGTTAAAAAGCGTTTCCAAAACAACCGATCTTTTAGCTCAAAATCCATATACAACACTCGTGCTGGATTTCGATTCCTCCAGTTGAGGAACTGTCCTCCACTGGCGATAGCCAATGCGAGCTGCGTTGCGACCAGAGATTTACCAGATTTGGGGGCGCCATTGATGATCCACTGATCACCCTGCTCAATAAGTTCGTCCAACAACCAAATCGGTTTTTGCTCACTGGCAATCCGCCCCTCACTAACCCCCCAAGCTAACATTCTATTCTGGAGCATACATACTCCTCCCAAAAAAAGTTATTATTATTTGTTGTTTTTATAAATCAATGGTAGATATTAATTATTGCTATTTATAAAGATAAACATTGCAAGTAATCTTGTATTGATGATGTTCCGCAAATATAAAAAACAAACGCCATTCAGAATATTTTACAAAGAAAGATCTGAATCCATTTCATGACGTGCAGTCCTCTGGCCAGAGTGCTCGTGCTGAGATTTTAATGCATACGCTCCAGGCCTCATCCTGAAACGTGCAATTTTTTTGGCTGCTAATATAGGGTTATCCATTATGATTCTAAGACCTCGAGTAGCAATCTCACCGACCTCTGCGTACTCTCTACGGAGCCGCTCAAGGTCTGAACCTGCTCCTGCAACTGTTCGAGCGAAACGCTCATCTGATGAATGAAGTTCTCGGCAGAGACGTTGCTGTCGCTGGTATGCGTGTTCAAATGCTGCACCATGGTCAGCAAGACCTGATGGTCGTTCATTATCTGCTGCTGTGTGACATGCTGCGATTGAACCTGCTCCCTGAGTGTTGCTATCGAGCTCATCTGCTCGGTGTTGATAAAACTGAGCAACTCTAATAATTGTTTCTCTAAATTCATGATTCACTCCTAGTAATGCTAAAATAGCGCTCAAAATTTTCATCAGCAGTTGAATTAATGCCTTTTCGGTGTCTACTGCTAGGGTTCCCTCAGGGTTAATTGGGGTCAGTGTGTAACCTGCATATAGCTGCATCTGCTGTTGCCAAAAAAGAGCATTTGTTGGCTGTTTGCGATGTCTCTGGGTTATCACTGCGGCCATACCTGTCGGTCGTCTCACAGGCCTCGGAGAGGGCATTGGGTGCAGCGTCTCAGTGACGTTATAGCGGCTCTGATTGAAGGCCCGGCGTTTGGCTATCCGCTCCTCAATCTGCTGCCAGAGTGCATCCAACGACGGTTGTGGAGGCGTTGTTATCGTCAACGTCGGTCTCACCACATCAATACTGGTAAACGCACGGCTAAATAAAGGTCCTTTCAGCCGAAAAGCCTTGATCTTTCCCTCTGGCACAATCCGTATGTAATCCTTTTTAGCCTCGACTTCGCTAATACCATACCTTTGTCGAGTCTGAGGTTGCTCCAGCCAATCAATCACAGCTTGTCGGTTACATAACTGACCCTGAGTTACCTGTAACTGCACCGCATCAGATAACGCTGCAATCAAGTCCGCATTTTTACTGTACCGTGGTATTGTTCCTGTCAGCCTCTGGCGTCGCGGATCATCTGGACGTGCGAGGTTATATTTCAGGTTGAGGTAATCACGGATCGCATTAAAATCACCTTCCGCACCTGGTGGGTGAGGGTTGAAATATTTTCCAGTGCGCAGATTAATCCGTGGGATTAAAAAATGATTCTCCAGATTTTGTTCATGCGTATGTTGTACCCACAAGATCATCCTGTCCTCTATGGGTAATCCCGCAAAAACCAGCTCCTCCATCAATGCACGAAATTCCTGAGCAATATCAGGATTGGAGCTCAGCGTCTGGTTGTCCTCAATTGCATGTGCAATGACACCGCTGGTGTATTTATATTTATGTGGCGATATCTCGATTGCATAAGCGATGTCTCGTGGATTTCCAGCCAACAGCTCAGGTGGTGGAGTCCGTTGTACACCATGGATCAGTCTCAGTTGTTGGTTCAACCGATGAACCAATGGAGCGTCATTTTTATCACGAGCAACCCTAATCGCATCAGCGATTGTACTACGCTCATTTTTTTGTTGCGGCGTCAGAGCGCTGTAGATACCCAGTAGGTAATCTATTGGGGCGCTGGATTTAGTCTGGCGTTGCCCATTGGTTGCAAAAAATCTAATCACCGCCATAGCTCATGCTCCTCATACTCACTCTCGATTAATGCTGGATTTACCTCCACTGCATCCTCGTCATCCTCACCTGAGTGTGACCATGTAGTGTCTGGGGTCGCAGTATCGCTTTTGTCATGGCGTATAACCCGAGATGGCTGTGTTAATTGTGGTGATAACATCTCGTTGATTTTATCAACCTGCTCTTTATGTTGTTTTTCTAGTTCCCTGAGTTCGCATAAAATAAAAAGTAGATTTACATCGCCCTTATGGGAATTACACCATTTTACCAGCTGATTGAAATTGTTATAAAACCCGGTCTGTTGCGCAATAAGATTATTTATTGTGTCGCGTAATGTTTCTGCTGGAGAAATGACGATTTTCAATTTTGTGAGAGATTGAGATGCTAACCTCGATACAGTGATGCTTGCATTTTAAGCCTTTTTCTCCCAACGACGTTTTTCCTCATATGTGCAGCGTAGCTCGATTCGATGATCACGGATCTCTGTAAAACTCGGCAGCATTTGTCGAACGATGTCTGTATCCATATTTACATCTCTAGCTATACCGTTAATAGTGACAGCGACATCGTCATTGATGCACCTGATAACGGCCCTTTCAATGAGCAGCATGAGATCAGGATCTCTTGTAAGCTCCTCACGTAAAGTGTTATTTTTGCTATTCCTTAATTTTTTATTTTCTTTTCCCACGTATTGTCTCCTGGCTGCTGAACAGCTCTAATTTATATATTTATTTAGCGGGTCTGGGCGGCAGCCCAGGTAGGTCCAGGGCGACAGCCATGGCAAGGCTCCGTACACCGTACATTGCGGAACGCAATTTGTACGGTGTAGGAGTGACCTTGCTCTTTTTATTAAAAGCAATAAACTGCCTGATTAGATAGTAGCGTCAACGATAGTTTTTAGCTGCAACGATACCGTACACACTTAGATCATATTAACCCGATAACTCTCTTTAATTTATGCTATCGTAATTCACTTCTTTTTAAGGAGCATTTCGATTAATGGTATTATCGATTGCATCTCTGGCATGGTCATCAACTCATTCCAATTTCTGTACAATGTGGCAGATGGCGCAGCAGACTGCTCTACCGTATCTACAGCATTCGAATGTAAGCACCGTTGCAAAACCGCTCCTGCCTGGGCTCCAAAATCGACTGCATCCTCGACTAACCATTGGCCATAACAGCGCTGAATCATTTCAGTACCAGCATGCCCCATCTGCCGTGCAATCCATGGTACATTTATTCCGGCAGACAATAGTTGACTGGCAAATGTATGACGGAATTGCGACGGCCCGCGATAATCAACGCCAAGAGAGATACAGTACGGTTTAAAGAATTTTTCTCTGTATTCATCAACTGAGGCGTAAGGACGCCGCTTTGCACAAAAATAGGCTAACAATGTCCGAGATTCGATTAATTTAGTTCGATTATCATTCTGCGTGACTTTTATATTTTTTGCCTTTCTATTCTTGGCTTGTTCTAGCAGCAGAGTTAGCGGTTCTATTGCCTGCGCTGTCAATTCTATTGTTCGTCTAGACCCCTCATTTTTAGGGGTTTTATACACACCATTTACCAAAGCCAGATCTATGGTCAGCATCTTTTTTTCGAGGTCAACCACTTCAGCACTTAAGGCGAGCAGTTCACTAATTCGTAAACCAGTTGCTATCCCTACCTGTATCAATGCAGTTTCAATTTGATAGTTTTCCTGCTTATTCTGTTGTAGCAAAAGTGCAATCTCAGACTGCAAGAATGGTTTCGGCTTCTTTCTGGTAAATTTACATTTCTTTATGTTTTCCATCGGATTAGATGGAATTAAACCGTCGAGTTTCGCCCTAACAAATACACTGCGCAGAATTTCCAGGTAGTGATTAACTGTACAGCCATTATATTTCTTTAAAAGTTTTACGACCATCATCTCTATGTCTGTAGAGCTAAAGTCGATCAACTTTTTCTTACCGAACCAAGTTACAAGCTGCTTGCTCTTGCGGCGATATGGTCCAATGGTTGATTCAGCATAGCGGGCTTCTTTAAATTTCAGATTTTCATTTATTGCCAGTCCAAGAGTCTTATTTAAATCTTTGGCCTGTGAGTTTTTATCATTGTTCATCGGCTCTAATCCAGTTGATTTGCGCATAGGTTATGAGCATTAAAAAAATAAGTCAACAGATTTTTGATGCACAAACGAAATTACAAGTCAAGAAAATTATTTGGTTTTTTAAATAATATCGTTCCACCACAACATCTGAGCCACACAGGGCACGATTTCTGGTTGAATTTCCCTGTTGTAGAGCACGACTGCTTCAGATCCGCCGTCACCGCCTTGTAGTCCTTCCAGGAGACATAGCGCAACGAGTTGCGCACCATGTGGACGATACACAGTTGGACCTTGGTCTGGGGATACTCCACGGCAATGGCATCAGGGAAGCCCTTGAGACCATCCACACACGCGATCAGGATGTCTTCCAGACCGCGGTTCTTCAGCTCGGTCAGGACCGACAGCCAGAACTTTGCCCCTTCGGTCTCGGCCAGCCACAGGCCCAACAGCTCCTTGTGACCCTGCATATTGATGCCCAGTGCCAGATAGAGCGACTTGTTGATCACCCGCTGGTTCGCGCGGATCTTCAGTACAATGCAGTCCAGATAAACGATGGGATAGAGCGGATCCAGCGGCCGGTTTTGCCATTCGTGGACCTGCTCGATGACACGTTCGGTCACCTTCGATACCAGCCCCGCCGAGATGTCGGCGTCATACATCTCTTTGAACGCGTCCACGATATCGCGCGTGCTCAAGCCTTTGGCGTAGAGGGCGAGGATCTGGTCGTCCATCTGGGTCAGGCGGGACTGGCCCTTGCGGACAAACTGAGGCTCGAAGGAGGCGTTACGGTCACGAGGCGCCTGGATGGTGACCTCTCCATGCTGGCCTTTTAGGCGCTTGATGGAATAGCCATTGCGATTGTTGCCGGTCCCGCGGCCTTGTGGAGCGTGTTTCTCATAGCCCAGATGCTCGTCCATCTCGGCATTGAGCGCGGTCTCGACGGTAAGCTTGATCAGCTGTTGGGTGAGGGTGCCGAGATCTTTTTCAGATTTGATGTCTTTGGCCAGCTCAGCGGCCAGTGCTTTGAGTTTGTCTTGGTCCATTTGCTTACCCACGAAGGTATCCTTTTGAAAAAGTTACTTATTCGTGGGCGGTTACACAATTGGATTTACAGGCTCAGTAAAAATGACTGTGACCTTGCAGACGAGACTTCACTACAGATCACAGATCTTCTACAACACTCATCTTCCATTCATTCTTTAGATACTACACCCACCCACTTCGCAACTTTGGCCTTTAGTTATCACTACTTCATTCTGCTTGTCAGCCCATGCCTGCTGTAATACGCCCAGAAAGCTACTTGCAGGCTGGGCGCCACTGAGAGAATACCTGTTGTTGAGCAAGAAAAGCGGTACGCCGCTTGCACCAATGGCGCGAGCGTTGTTTTCATCTGAAATGATGGCGTCCCTCAGTGTTCTACTATTGAGCGCATTTTCGGCATCTGTAGGGCTAACACCCACTTCTGTGGAGATTGCAACCAACTCCTTATGGTCAAAAATAGATCGCCCTTCAGTGATGCTTGCCATGAACAATCGCTCAGCTAGTTTTTCTCCTAAACCTACCTGATCGGCCATCTTTACCATGGCATGTGCATCCTTGGTATCACCAAACAGCATTGTGTCAAAGTTATACAAAAGCCCTTCTGACTCACCAGCAATTTTTATCTGCTTCATCATTAATTCGGCACCTTGTTCTGTACCAAATTTTTTATACATTGCAGCCTTAAAAGGTGCTGGCGCAAATTCACTTGCTATACGATAGCTGTGGTGGCGAATCAACACATTATCCTTATTTTCAAAAACGTCTAATGCTTTTTCGAACCGTTTCTTTGCTATCCAGCACCATGGACAGACAAAATCGGACCAAATATCAATGGTTATTTGTGGGGAGAGTATATTCATAACTACCTCAAAAAATTTAACTAAATATTGATTGGGATGATATAAATTAAAGCCCGGTAACATAGGATATTATCCAGGCTATATAGCCGTTGGTTTATTCTAGTTGATAAGCTGGATAATCAGTATATCCCTTCTCTGGAGAGCTACTGATGCCGTAATAGGTTGTACGATCGCTTTCCGCCAGTGGCCAATCATTTTGCATGCGCTCAACCAAATCAGGGTTGGCAATGTAGGGAACACCAAAAGCCACCAGATCCACTTCACCTTTTTCTAACGCTTCTTCGGCAATGCTTCGATTGAAGCCGCCGGCAGCGATAATCGTACCGTCAAAAACGTTGCGGAATGAACTCTTGAAGCTATCAGCCTCTTTCGGGGCCGCATTGTAGTTCGGTTGATAGTACAAATGTACATAAGCAAGTTTACGTTGACCGAGGGCTGACGCGATGCTGGCCCAAGTTTCCTCTTCATTATCATACGGTGCTAGGTCGTAAATACGGCCGAATGGTGAAAGGCGAACTGCCACTTTGTCCTCACCAATAGCCATTGAGATAGCATCGATAGTTTCCATCAGGAAACGCTGACGGTTTTCAACAGTTCCACCGTATCGATCTGTTCTGGTGTTCAGTTGGCTACTTAAGAATTGATCAAAGATAAATCCATTGGCCGCCATGACTTCGACACCATCAAAACCAGCCTCTATTGCCAGCAGCGCAGATTTCACAAAATCCTCTGTAATGCGACCGACCTCTTCCGTCTCCAGTGCTCGCGGCTCACTGGGGGTAACCGCGCCCGGCTCGCCAGACTCCGTAAATGCAAACACGGTTGTATTGGTCGCAGGTATTGTTCCTGACGAGACAGGAGCCTGATTACCAGGCAGCAGAGATACATGCGACATGCGACCTACATGCCAGAGCTGCGCAAAAATACGACCACCTTTCGCATGGACAGCATCAGTAACCTTCCGCCAGCCTTGCATCTGTGTCTCATTATACAAGCCTGGTGTATACAAATAGCCGCGGCCCTCTTCAGACACAGGAAGACCTTCCGTGATCAGAAGGCCAGCAGATGCCCGTTGGGCGTAATAAAGAGCAACCAGCTCATCAGCAACATCATTAAGTGTCCTGGTTCGAGTCATTGGAGCCATTACAACACGGTTTTTTAAATGGATACTCGCCATATTGTAGGGCGTGAATAACTTACTCATCGAATACCTCACTAAAGGTTAAATAAAAAATATCAGGATGGCCTGACAAACCAGGCATATCACTCAAGCCCTGCGGCCACTAGTTAGATTCTCGCCAGCAGGAGGCATGCAACTATCTAGTTTGTTGCCGCTGTTGCAAGGAAGATGATACTGTGACAGTCTATCAACCTACTACTAGGTAGGCAATGGTGTTGTTGCAATTTTTTCAACGCCCATCAATGAGCCTTAATTGAGTTCATCTTCCTGTGCAGGAGGAATGTCTGCCTGCTCTATATGAGATGCGCTTGATGCCAAAACCCACAAATGAGGTACCGAAAAATGCATGAGTTGTTCATCTGCAACGAAAATAACTTCCACCAAATTGAGCGCACCAAGGGGTTGGCTGTTGTGCGCTTTTTTGCGTCCTGGTGCCCACCTTGCCGCGATAGTGAAGCGCTCTTTAATGAGTTTGCTGAGCAGCTAGAACACTCTGTGATTGTTGGGAGTGTGAACATTGATCAGTCTCCTGTTTTGACCACCCGCTATGAAATCTGGGGGTTACCCTCAGTGCTGATGTTCAAAGATGGACAGCTGATCAAACGCATCGTCGGGGGGAAATCGTCAGAACATTACCATCACGCACTGACAGAGGTGAAGGACGCCACACTCCGAGGCTCTGAACCAGGGGGGGGGGTGTGACTAAAAACGGTAAAAAGAACGGCTGCATAGGCATGGTATGCCAGTCAACATGGGTCGATAACAATAAAAACCAGCAGAAGCTTGACAAGAAGAACAGACACACATAACCTTAACCTACTAGTTGGTAGTCTGGTTTAATCCTAAATTCTCAGCAGGTGAGACTATGCAGAATAGACAATTTGAAGGTCAGAAGATCTTGGTTATTGGCGGCACAAGCGGCATAGGGTTTGAAACAGCGCTAATAGTCGCCGAGCAAGGCGGAACTGTAGTTATTGTCGGAAGCCGGGCAGAGAAAGCTGAGGAAGCACGTAAACAACTTGCTACTGTAAGCGGTGACGAAAAAGTCTTTGCGTTAACTGCAAACTTATCAAATTTTGACAGTGTGCAGTCTCTGATTAGCCGGTTAGCGCTTGAGCACAAAGATATCGATATGTTGGTAAATTCCGCAGGAATTTATTACCCCAAGGGATTCTTGGAACATACTCTTGATGACTATAACAATTTTCTCGATCTAAACCGCGCATTCTTCTTTATTACGCAGCAGATTACAGCGTCACTCATAGCTCAGAATAAAACCGGTTCGATCGTCAATGTAACGGCCGTTGCTGCCCGCCAAGCGATTGAAACTGTTACGGCCTCTGCCTATTCAATGGCGAAAACCGGGTTGGATACGATGACTCGGCATGCTGCTGCTGAACTGGCAAGATACGGCATTCGTGTAAATGCAGTCAGCCCAGCCATTGTGGAAACTCGTATTTTTGAACGCTTCATTCCGGGTGAAGAACTAAATAGTGCCCTACAGGATTTCAGTAATTTCCATCCACTAGGCCGAAATGGCACTCCACGTGATGTTGCGGAGACTATTGTATTTCTTCTCTCAGATAAGGCATCTTGGGTGACCGGGGCGATCTGGGATGTTGATGGTGGTGTCATGGCTGCACGTAAGCTTGGAAAATAAAATTCAACAAACTAAAAAGGTACCAAAAATGATCAATGAATGGAGCAATAGACTGTCCGATCTTATCAAGAGCGTGGGTAATCTTGCCAAAGCAAATCAACCTGTGGCTCATGAATTTCATAACCTGGAAGCCGCAACAAGGGCTGGTAATGTACTGGATCCGAAAACTCATGAACTCATTGCATTAGCCGTTGCGGTAACCACTCGATGCGATGGTTGTATCGCAGCTCATGCTGCGGCGGCCAAAAAAGTTGGCGCAACGAAAGAAGAGGTTGCAGCTGCTTTGGGAACTGCAATCGCTCTAAATGCTGGTGCAGCATATGTCTACTCGGCCCGAACTTTAGACGCCTACGATGGAGTATGAGCTCATAGAGTCACTATACACTAACTACTGAAATTAATGTTCCCGATTATTTTGTTAATCGAATAATAGGGGAAGTCACATACAGGAATATTATTATGAAAAACATCGTTAATGGCATTGACATGACCGAATTCCAGCAATTCGCTGAGGGTGTCAGTCAAGATCCCAGCATATCGAAAGCGCGCTTCAATGTGGAAACTCGTTGGGCCGGTCAAACACGCTCTGTGTCTACGATAAAATCCTATGAACTGCGTGGTAAGAACTATGAGCGTAATTTCCATATCGCAGCAGATGAGCCAACGGAAATATTGGGAACCAATACAGCTCCCAATCCCCAGGAACTACTGATGGCTGCCCTCAATGCCTGCATGACGGTTGGCTACGTTGCCATAGCGGCAACCAAAGGGGTCACTATCAACTCGCTGAAAATTGACACAAAAGGAGAGCTTGACCTGCGCGGCTTCCTGGGATTGGATGAAGCTGTCAATCCAGGTTATGACGAGGTGCAATATAGTGTTTACATCGACTCTGATGGAACTGATGCGCAGTTAGAAGAGATCCACAACGCCGTGCTTCAAACATCGCCTAACTATGCCAACTTCTCACGAGCCATTCGCATGGTACCCAAACTGGTCATTGCAGAGAAGTAATGCAATGAAGAGAGCATGCAGTTTGCTACGTCGAGATTTACCTCTAATCCGTGATGTTATAGCATGCTCTCTCCATGTCCTCACGCAGGTAGTACACCATATGTCTATTGATACAAGAGAATCATTAATCAAATCTGCTGAGTATATGTTGCGTTCCAGAGGCTATGCAGCATTTAGTTATGCTGACCTAGAAAAAGTAGTAGGGATAAGAAAAGCAAGTATACATCACCATTTCCCTAAGAAAGAAGACCTTGGTGTGGTAATTATCGAGTCTTATATTGAGCGTTCCGTTCTCGATTTCGATAGAATTGAACACGATTTTCCAAATGCATTTGGTCGGCTATGTGCATTCGCCTCTTTGTTCAGAGCCGCAATGGCTGATGGAATGTTACCTTTATGTGGTGCACTTGCAGCAGAAATGGCGGCATTGCCTGAAAAATTACAAGCACTAACTCGTAAGTATTTTGACATTCAATTGCAATGGCTTGAAAAAATAATAACTATGGGCATCTCCAGCGGTGAGTTTTCTCCTGATGGAAATTCACGGCAGATAGCTTTTCAGATTTTAAGCCTGATGGAAGGTAGTAGTTTTGTCAGGTGGGCTATGGATGATGGCTTTGAACTTGATCCAAGTGTGATTGGCCGTATTGTCGCAGCCAGAATTTAGTTAGGCTGGCACGGTCTCCATTCATATACCCCTTTTTTACGGACAAATAAAACTCATATAATAGTAGGGTATTTCCCACCCTGCTCTATTATTTATTACACCAGCCAAGTAGAGGAGGACTATCCAACATAGCCAAGATGTCTTAACACTAAGTTTTTATGCGCGGAGTAATCCGCGCTTTTTTATAGATACGGCAGTGCCATGGTGCTGACGGCGCTGGCAGGCTTTGCCGCCACCGCCCAGGCCGCCGATCACAGACAAAATCCGTTTACCCTGGCCTATGGAAGGTGCGAATAAGCGGGGAAATTCTTCTCGGCTGACTCAGTCATTTCATTTTTTCAGTTTGAGCCGATCTTTTCTCCCGTAAATCCCACCTATCAGATAAGTGAGCATTGAGTTGGGGCTTATACGTCTATGAGCACTACAGCAAAAGTTCACCAGACGGTACTGGATTGACACTTATACTAAGTCTCTGGGAATCAACTCTATCTTTTCTTTCAAAAGAGAGACGCTTACCCGTTTACCATAGCGGCCAAAAGTGATCCCTGTTTTACTATGTCCCGCCAACTCAGCCACAATATGCTCAGCAACGTCCGCCTGTTGCAGCTCATCGATAAACGTGTGTCTCATCCCGTAAATGGTGGGGCGGCCCTGACCTACGATGCCAGCATCATTGAGGTGGCGTTGGAAGCGACAGGTGATGTTATGCGCCCAGTCGTCGTCTTTGCCTGATGGTTTGTCGTCGAACAAAAATACCTGCCCCTGACCGCGACGACTCTCCACATAGTCCAGGAATTGATGTCCGATCAACGCACTATGTAGCGGCACGGTACGGTACGCATTGGCACTCTTGAGCTGTTGATCCACCTCTCCCGCATCGACCATCAGACACCAAATCCCCTCAACCTGTTTGATGTTCTGAGTTTTGAGCTGGCAAGCCTCGGAGGGTCGCAGCCCGGCATACAGGCACAGCAGGGGCACCCACCAGTCTTGAACTCTCAATTTTTTGCCTTTCTGGGATTGTTTGCTGCGCAGGCTGGCAAACAGCTGAGCCAGTTGAGGGCGATGCCAGCGCACTCGCTCCTCATCCGCCCGTTTGTGCGGCTTCTTGCCTGCCGTCAACCCATCAAAAGGGTTACGGCTGCAATAGTCCAGCGCCACGCACCAACGGAAGAACTGTTTCAGGGCGGCGAGGTAATCTCCTTTGGTTTTGAAACTGAGGTTGGTCTTGCGCAGCAAGCTGTTGCGGTACTCCTGTGCCAGCGCGGGCGTCACCTCATCGACTTTAACCCCTTTGGCCCAGGTGACGAAGGCGTTGATCCGAAGTTGGAGCTGGCCCACCGACCTATGCTGGATCCCCTCACTGGTTTTAGTCTCGATGAATCTCGCCAATGCGTGGGTGAGCATGATCC
>NZ_JBLUXC010000082.1:0-12938 GCF_048276795.1 Aeromonas sp. PS2Canimalfood6 | reverse complement strand
GATACATGATTGTTCCACCCAGTTGATCCAGGAAAAAAATCACGTAAGTCTAGAAATGAAAAAACCCGTTGAAATTCAACGGGTTATATTTGGCGGTGAGGGAGGGATTCGAACCCTCGATTTTGCTCACAAAAAATGGCAAATCAACCAGTTATGGTTATAAAGCAGCTAAGATATGACAGAGAAGTGTGACACCGTCAAGCATGTAACTATATCGACCTCAAACGAGGCCTATGTGAGTTGTCTGGTCATCTCGGTTATCGAATGTTGGTGATCAACATCAAGGGGAGTAACTATTTGTTCACGCTCTCGCCCTGGGCATGATAATACTGGTGAAGGTGCGGCCCATATGATCGTACTCCCCTGAAATTAAAGAACATTAAAGGATGCATATATGGGGTTGTTTGATTTTTTTAAAAAAAACAAAAGAACTTTGATTCTCACAAGGGCAGATTATGAATTGTGCTCTCGAAAAAGAAGAGAGCAACTAGATTCATTTAGAGAAAAAGCAAGGGCGTATTTGAAGTTCAAATATCCAAACTCCATTATTCTCATGAATAATATACATACAGGCTTTATCATTCTCAATAGAACTATGAATCATATTCACCAGGGGGAGTTTGCAGATTATTACGCACCATTTTTGGCGCATGTTAGACCAGATGCTGAATATCATGAATTAATTGAGGCCCTGTATGATTACAAAGAACAAGTCAACCTCTGGCAAAGTGGTTCGCTGATAAAAGAACACGAATTTTATTATTGTCATGATAGCGACTGGAGCAATGAATTTAATAAAAATGGATTTTATTTAAAGGATGATTATCGTTATGGTGATGTAATAGATGTTGAAAGTCTTTTCGGTATTTCCATTTATTTGAATGGCATTCAAATTGCGTTTAGTTCAATTTGGAGGCGTAAAAGTGCTGGGTATTTTGCTGAGTGTATTTTTAAAGAAATAATTAATTCAAAACAGTCAACTACCACAGGATTATCTGTGATCACTGTTGTTGTGGGTTGCTTTACAATAGCGAATGAAGAGTGCGTGGGTTGCGAAACCCCAAATAAGATTCATTTTGAAATTTACTTTGGTAATGGTGAGGCACTTTCCGACCCCAATTACAACTCAGACTCTAAACAATGCATTATTTCATTACGTGATTTTCTGGATTATGTTGAAAATAAACTTCCAAGTAAAGATAGCCGTATCTATCCCATAAGCACTCCAGAACAGATAGAAATGGAAATTTACGAATGTCATGCAGTTCTTAATGATCAAAAGAGAAAAAAACATCATCCAGGCATTGAAACTATGTACGCTAGGTAGTAATACGCATTTTTTGGGGAGATTAGGCCGCTGATAATACCTAAGTTCGTCTGGCCAAAAGGGAAGTAGACGTAATAAGGGGCTGTTTCCAAAATTGATGCTGTTTGGGTTATGCTTATAAAGGATAGAACAGATGACTTCCTTCGAGATAATTTCATCAAGAAAAAGCGGTCTGCACAGCCGAGAGAGCTACATCGTCATATGCAATAAAGTGGTCTTCCTTCGGATTTTGGGTGAAAATCCACAGTGGGAGCTTATGACAGCAACAGCAAGTGAAGATGATGGTCTAATTAAAGTTTGCAACAACAGGCCACGTTTGGTTCAAGCTGCATGGCGATTAGGGGTTGAAATCAATACAAGACCGGTAGTTAAGTCTGATTGGAAAGATAGGGAGTACGTAAGCATTTGCGTAATAGATACGAAAAACTCCACTGATGTCGACGCAGCTAGAAACGAAATAGACGCCCTGCTATCTCGATTCTTCGAACTATACGATAGCTACCAATCCGCCGAAATGAAAGGAACGGATGACATGCGCGAACTCTACGATGCCCTAGCAATTGATGGTAACGAGAGCGATGTTTATCTCAGCGATGGCGTTTGGTTAAGTAAGGATGGTTCAATGCACGACCGGGGCCGCTAGGGAGCGGTGAGAATAAGTACCCTCTGACTGCTTGTCAGTCTTATTGTTTGCATTTATACCTTACGGGTCTGGGCGGCAGCCCAGGTGGGTTCAGGGTGGCAACCCTGACAAGGCTCCGGTCTGCGCAGCAGAACACCGTACATTTGCACAGCAAAAATGTACGGTGCAGGAGTGACCTTGCTCTTCTAATTTGCCGATATTTATCGTTGGATCTGAATCGCATCTTTATACAGCATTAAAGGGGGTTCGGTTTGCGCCGTACATTTTCAGGCGCCAACAACTCCCTTCTCTTGCTATTGCAGCCTTCTGCTGCATAGTGGATCCAGTTTATTTCCGAGCAGAATCCAGGGGGATTGATGGTGGCCTTTTCTGGTCAAGCAACACCGCGCAGGAAGTGTTGATGGCCAGAAATCTAGCCACCATGCAAAGATCCCGTTGATGTTGCCAATCCAGTATTCCTTCGGCATGAAACATAACTATTCTGCTCTGCCGTATATCGGATGATTTTCACTTTGGCAACCGGGCGTTGCCTGCTATCGGTCATTGCAGCATAACATCGACTTGCCATTCGTTTATTCTCTGGTAGGTAGGCGGTGGAGACCCCCCATTTTTGCACGTAAGTACGCTTTACGGGACAACCGTAAGTACGCAAATCTTAAACCATACTTACGCGCAGCAAGGCGCGTAAGTATGGGGGTGTGTCGAGGGTACCGAGACCGGAACCCCCGCAGTGAGCTTGCGAACGAAGTGGGGTGGAGAACCCCTGTTGCCTACCGCCTCCGAGATGCCTGCGCACTGACTACCGATGCCAGTTCATCACCAAAATCAAGCTGCTCCACCACCTCCTGCAACCGCTGCACCGGGGTCTGCTTGCCGTAGTGGCGATAGGTAAAGCCTTTCTTGCTGTGGCCTACCAGATCGGCCACCACAGGCTCTGGCGTATCCAGCTGTTGCAGCTCGTCGATGATGGCATGACGGAAACCATAGGCGGTGGGTCGTTGCCCCGCAGCAAAGCCGAGCCTGTTCAGATAGCGGGAGAAACGCCCCTCGAAGTTCTTAGTCCACTCGCCAAACTCGCCCGTGGCTTTGCAACTGAACAGCTGGGTGTGACCCTGCTTGCGCCGCTGCTCGACAAAGTGCAGGAAGCCCAGCGCAATCAGCTTGCTGTGGATGGGCACCAGCCGTTGGCTATTGTCCGTCTTGATCGACTGTGCCTCTCCTTTGTCGGTAATATTGAGGCAGGGAATATGATCCCGGTTCACCACATCCCTGACTTGCAACTGGCAGATTTCCGCTGGCCGTGCCCCCGTGTGCAGCAGTACCAAGGGGATCCAGAAGTCATCCACGTTGTCATAGGCGTGTTGGGTGAAGTTGGGCGAGCTGAACAGGGCCTTGAGCTGGGGCCGCTCCCAACGCTGCCGTGGTGTGGGTTGGCTGCGCTTGACCTTGATCTGGTCGAAGGGATTTTTTGGGGTATATTCCAGCTTCACCGCAAAGCCCAGCATCTGGGCACAGGCTGCCTTGTACTCGCGCACGGTCTTCTCTTTCAATCCCTTGCCCAGCACCTGCATAAAGCAATCGACCTGTTTGAACTTGAGCGCCTGCACGAAAAAGGCTGCGCCAACGGCTTGCACCAGCGCATCGGTGCGGGTCTGGAGTTGCTGCACCGAGCGCGGGGAGATGCCCTCATCGCTCTTGCGCTGGATAAACTCGGCCTGTAGCTGGCTCATCGTCACGGGTAGCGTGACACCTGCATCCCTTGGCTGGCGAGGTTCGACAGGCAGCGATGACGACTCTGCGGACACCAGTACGATTGGGCTGGCGCAGTTTGGCTGTATGAGTGCCGACGGCTCATCCATCTGCCTGTCGGGATCGTGGGATGAGGGTATGAGCGCATCACCCAAGGCAAGCATCCGTTGACGCAGACGAGCCAGATCCGGTTCGAGCAGATCACGAAAGCGGGTAATGGGTTGATCGTTATTGGGTTTGATAATGGCGGTTGGAGAGGCAGCCAGCTTGCCAATCAGCTGCTTGAGGCCATGGGCGGCCACCAGATTGCGCAGCGTGGCCTCATGGCGGTCTTTGGTCAGCAGGGAAAGGCGGATTTCTTGGGGGTAGCCCAACTGGCACAGAGCATGGGGGAACGGGACGCGGGTGTAGTAGTTGCCGTGGCGGTTTTTGAGCAGATAACTCGACATAGTGTGACACCTCGATGTGACACCGGTCGATCTGCAAGGCCCCGAAACGAAAAAACCCAATGAAATTCATTGGGTTGATTCACTTTCAATGTGGCGGTGAGGGAGGGATTCGAACCCTCGCTTTTACCCATCACAACTCAAATATAACTTTAAATTTCAATAGCTTACGTTGATTTTTGTCGCAACGAAAACAGCCTGATTGACTCAGACCTTTGTCATGAGATTTTCCGCCTATTTATAGAACAAAATACATAAAAGTCAACATTATTCATGATGGCGTTATTCTTCTTTGTGTAATACATTTCATAGTGCAGGATCTGCCCGGATCCACCGTTCCTGCTGCCAGTGTTCTCCGAACACGCCCCTTGCGGGCCGGCACGCCGGCACATGATACTGGCCTAGTCTTCCCGCTTCGTGGCAGCGAAGCGGGAAGAACCCATTCTTTCTCGCAATGCTGTGAATGCTGCCATTCGGATCGGCGTAGCGCTGTGCTGATTTTTCTCTAACTCATCCAGAATCTCTTCGACCGTAGTTGCATCACAGACCTCAATCAGGCGCTGGCGGAAAAGCCCACTATCAGGATCCATGGTTAGGGATCGTAGCGGGGACATGGTCCGCTCCATACGAAGTGTTGCCCTGATTGGCACGTGCAGTTCACCCAATTGTCGGCTGACGACATGGACTGCGTGATCCTTAAACGGTTGTTGTCGGTCGCCGACACTGCGGTTTCTGAACTTCTCGACATCATCGGAGTAGAGCCAGTAACGGCCAGGCTCCAGCCATAGACCGTGCCGTGTGACAGCCTCGATCTTGAAAGAACCCATCGAATCCGAACATTCGGATTTCAGCCATGTAAGTACTGGTTCGAGATGCTTGGTTGGAAGCGAGAAGTGGATGGAGTCAATATTGGTGTAACAGATCTCGATGTCCGGGGAGCAGTCCAGGATCCGCTCCATCATTTCCAGAAGGACGATACGACCTCGTGCCACGATGCGCTGACCCAAGAGGTGGCAGGCGGAACCATTGCGTAAATTTGGCCCCTGCACGATGGCAGCGCCGTCTTTGGCTTCCAACGTGATACCCTTCCGACCTTGCAACCAGATATCGGTAGCGACTCCGGGTTCATCATCTGGCGGGGAGATGCCATAAGCAGCTCTAAGCGCGCCCATGGCCTGATCTCGCGTCTCGAACGTGCGGTTTGGTCTGGTAGGGCGATTGGCACATGAGGCCATCAGCGTCGCAAGGAACTTTTCCCTATCCGCGAGTGCCTTATTGCCCTGATTGCGATAGCTACGCCTTTTCACAAATGATCGGCACACCTCTTTCGCAAGCGGATGAGTGACAATCTTGTCGGAAATCACAGCGTCGATAAGGTGAATCCTTTGGAAATGCCGCCTGTAGAATTCAACCTCGAACTCATTGAGGTCAACCTCGACCGGTTCATCGAGTCGAGTACGTAGGTGATGACCAGAATGAAAACTACGAAACGGATTGTGACGGATAATAAAGTCGGTTGTCGGTCCTTCAATGATGCATCTGTATAGCCCGGCTGAGAGGATGCCAGCCTCATCGAGATCCATATCCAGACGAACCAACCTCAAATCCGAGGGCTTCGGAAAAAGTTGCTGCATACAAGCAGGGTACATGCTGTTGAAGTCTATCGACACGACGCTTCGATCTATCCGGCGCTCCTCAAGGACAAAGACATCTTGGATCGGCAGATGCCACGCCGTGTAGAACCGAGCATCCAGCACGCTTCTTCGCCGGAGTGCATTGCAGACCGTATTCCATTTCTCGTCGCAGTAGGATGCAGCCGACACCAAATGTCTACCAAACCGGCGGATAATCAACTGAATTGCCTTGAAGCTAGAGGCTGAGTCATTCAGGTATCGCTGCTCTGGCAGCCAAGAGTGGAGGTCCTCCAGCGCAGCTGGCGGCTTGACACCAGGATTTGACAATGCAATCAGATCGGATTCGCGTCTGGTTAACGTGACCGATTGTCGCCCAGAAACAACTTGGTAAGCCTCGATCGGCCGCGTGCCATTCTCGTCTGTAATTGTATATACGTCTGCGGCAATTAGTTGAACTGGATCGGCTACACGCTTCTTGCGCTTGCGAAGCAACACCGGCTCAACTTGAGACGGAAGATCGGCCGGACCATGGAAGCGGTAAACTCTACTCATCTTGATCGTGTGCGGTCTCGTCCGGCTCGCCTCATCCTGATGATCCCGCAGTGGGCCAAGGCCAATTCATTCACTAGCACCATGCGATCGAAACCATCCACTCCATGTGCCAAAGCACGCCTCAGACCATGACGAATAGCATAGGGGTAAAAGTTTAGTAGGGGCTGAACATGGCGCTGGCGCCATGCCCGTATTAACCTACCATTCGTCGTGACTCGAGTTTCATCCTGTCCTGCGGCAGCTCTTTCCGTATCATAAATGACAAGGAGCAATCTCAGTTCTTCAATAGACATCAGTCTGAGTTCGAGTGTGGAAAAGTGCAGGCGAGCAAGGGACAATATAACCCTCATCCTCTCTCGTTCGAGGCTCCCGCCACCAGGATGGATGGGAAAGTCATCCGCGATGCGATGAAGGGCGGCCTGTAACAGTCCAGTGCGGTTGTAAGCAATCATTCCACGCGCTTGGTTTGGATCCAAAACAGCTCTAATACTTACATCGGCATACCGGGTACGTGTGATGCTCTCAGCTACTAGAAACTGATTCACCAAAGCTCTGATGCCGTGCGGCAACGTGGCTGTGAGGGCCAACGAGTAGTCTAGGTGTTCCCAGCGAGCATACCTCGCAATCGCATATGGCCGCCCGAGATCCAGCATCCCCTTGACGAAGCGTGATTCAGGGCTTCGCCTGCCGTCATCCACATGCTGATACAGCTCATCGGACAAGTGCCCAATTGCCATCTCAGCTTGGTGCAAGGCGTGACGCCATTCGGATGGTAAAATGCCTTGTCGGTAGAGTTTTCGCGCGGAAATCGCCTTGCCAGCCAGCAAAGGTAGATCGCCGATCTCATCAAGCTCAAGATCTAGGCGTTCCTGTTCCGCCTCACGCTCGTTCGCGCGGTTGATCGCATCAATGTTGATATAGCCATCTAAGTCGCCAACCCACACAGATAAGCTGTCGCAGTTACTCATGTAGTGACACTCCAAATATCAGCTGTTCTCTGCGGCATCCAATCTTTCCCCCTCCGAATTCCCACCAATAATATTGACACTTTCCGGTCGATGCAATTACAGGTCTCATTAGGGGCTCGCTGGTGGTTTGTTGAGCTAGCCTATATGCATTGGTCACCCAATAAGGGGGTCGTTTGTTGCAAATAATTGAGTAACGTGTGATCACGCTACAAAACAAGAATGGCCCAGTTTCCATAGTTAATGATGAGAACTTTCAGGCTAAACAACGCGCTATGAATCTAGCGCAACTCCCCTCACAGACATCGCACCGAACATCACTGACTACTTCGACTTCTTATTTGGTTATGACTTTCATCGTTTGGAGCCCCTTTGTAATGTTTATTGTCACGAGTGTGCAACATCATCCTACAAACAACATCTCCCTGCTGGTTATTTCCGCTATCTCGGTTATGCCATGAGCCGAATCACTGCTATTATCGGCTCATATTATGAGTCGAATGTGTTTTCGATTCGACTCAGGTGTGACATTTCGCAGTGACAGTCCGAACCCTGCTACGATAAATCACGAGACAAACAGATGGTAACTGACTGGATCTGGCAGCATGAGGACTGGCCAAATTTTTGCTGGCAAGATGAACCGCTACAGCCACGGCTGCGCGTGGCGCACCGTAATATGGGGTATCTTCTCGGCCTCCATTCAGCCCACTGTTCGACACTGGAGCAACAATCCCTGGCACTCGATACGCTGCTGGCCAATATCCTCGCCTCATCGGCCATCTAAGATGAACGACTCAATGCCCAATCGGTACGCTCATCGCTAGCTCATCGCCTAGATATATCGGAGCCTCGGCCCTATCCCACCTCGGCTCGCTCTGAGGGATTGGCCAACTTGATGCACGATGCTATCGACAATCGAAATCAGACTCTGACGCAGAAGCGCCTTCTGCAATGGCATCTCTGGTTGTTTCCCGCTGACGACAGGATATTGCAGCGTATACGCGTGGGTCAGCTGCGCGGTGATGAGCCGATGCTGGTGGTATCTGGGCAACTAGATCAACCAATCGTGCATTTCGAGGCCCCACCACGCCTGGGGCTAGCTCAGGCATTGACCACCTTTATCGACTGGTTTAATACAAGTCTGGATAACCCCTGCCTTGATCCTCTACTGCGTGCCGCTATCTGCCACCTGTGGTTTGTCACGCTGCACCCGTTTGATGATGGCAATGGTCGTATTACTCGTGCCCTCACCGATTTGGCTCTCTCTCAGGCCGATAGCCAGAGCATCCGTCTGTATGCCATGTCGGCGACCATATTCGCGCAACGAGCCGATTACTATCGCGTTCTGGAACAGGTCCAGGAAGGCAGCCTGGATATCACCACTTGGCTTGTCTGGTTTTTGGATGCCCTCAATGCCACGCTGGAGCAAGCTCGGCAGACGTTCACGCGGACCCTGGTCAAAAACCGTTTCTGGCAGCAACGGGGTTCCGAGCGACTGAATGCAGAACAGGTCGAGTTGCTTGATAGAATGCTGTTAGACAGTGACGAGAACGGTTTTTTGCAGGACATTACTGCCAGCCGATATCAGAAGATGGCCGGGGTCAGCAAGGCTACCGCAACACGTCATCTTACTGACTTACTTGATAAAAACTGCCTTGAAAAAGTGCCAGGTGGTGGCAGAAATACCCGTTATCAGATCAAGTTAACGTTATAGAATCCAATTCTCACGCGTGTTGTGGGGTCTCATTTGCTGCGGGGTGATTCGCTACTGCCAGATTGCAACGATTTTCCGTGGTTTAGCGCTGCGCCAGTATCAGCAGTGTTTAATGTTGAACCTTGGGGTTGTGAGGGGTTGCGCTGGCCAGACTTGGACGTAGATCTGCACATGGCCAGTATACAGAATCCGGAGCTATACCCACTCATCAGCCAGGTGGCACCAGTGCTCCCCGCAGTCATGGAGGTTGCCACTGCGATGTATGATGGCGATGACGTCGCACCCTACACTGGCTACAAACCCCGACAATGGCCTTGGGTGGCACTCGTCCGATCAACTATCTGGATTCACCCGAACACATCCAGTATGTGCTTGATCTCATCGGGCGTATTGAGCGCGGAGTCCTGAGCTAAAGACCAAGCTCGGGTATGATATTGGATTGGTTGACATCAAGAGACCCAGTAGAGCCATATTGAGTATTCATAAAGCGAGGAACATCTACATAACTAGGGCAGTTGGCCCAGCACAGGCTTGGGTGTCTCTCTGGAGCCACAGCCAGCGGCTGCAACAGAGCAGAATGACGGAGAGACAGCCTCATTTAGGGACCCAAAAAAACCCTACCTGATATCAAAGAAAGCGCGCACTAAAATGCGCCGAATCAAGACACCGGAGTGGACCGGTGTCAAATGATAACTAAACTTGTGTAATCTATCGATATTTAACTCGAGAGCGTTTAACGGTAACATTTTCACCATAGCCAAGCTTAGCTAACCTATGACGAACATCCCATATCATAGCGTTGTAATCCTCAGCTTTTGGACCAACTATTATCTCAGTGTCAGCCGCAGTGAATAGTGAACATCCTGGTAATTCGCAAAAGAGACGCTTCGGTGAACGCTCATCCCCTAGAACTACCTCGTCATATAAAGAATGTATTTCAATAGCTCTTACTTCTCTTTCGGATGAATAGTTTTCATCCTTATAAAGATAAATTATATTTATAAATGCATCTGTTATATACTTGCGGGAAATCTCCTTCCATTTTGAAGCATCCTCAGGCTCACTTTCTTCTATTTTCATTAAACAGCTGTCTAGCCTTGTAAGAAGCGGATAAAAAAGACTGAGGGTTTTCACTATTTCATGATCATCATACTCTACCCGATAGTAACGTGGATTAATGCTTTCATTTTTATGAACAAATGGTTCGGTTAGAGACAAGATATCATTGTTTGGTTGATGGAGATCATTGTTTTCTATTTTAGATAATGTGAATGGAACACCCATTATTGATGGCGATTTAAGATATAGTTCATTAGTTCCATGGACAGGTAAACTAATACTAACTCCCTTGCCATCATTACCATAAGCACGCCATAAATCGAGACTATCAGAACGTTGTGTAAATGATGCTGTGAATACAGATGCAGGCAAGCTTTTTACAGTGATGGCGTTGTCAATTTGATGGAAATAGCCGCCTAACTCATCATCAAACCACTGTGACAATTTCTCAGCAGCTCTGCTCGCACAACTATTTGACTTGTCATTAAAATCTAGTAAACGTCTTCCTTCCGATGGGTCATTCATATAGCTAACATGATAGCAACGAAGTACATTCCTGCTGGCATTATTGTTTTCAGATTTGGAAAGTAATTTTTCAAGCACATCATATCTGGTGAAATGATATAATGTTGTATCAGTAGTAATAAGGTGTTGTGCTTGTTTCCATTGAGCAAGTAATCGAATTAAAGCTAGTAATCTAACTATTTCATCGTCCTCACCTCGTTCGAGGGTGGGGGATGCTATTTCGTTCATTTCACTCTTAATGTATGAATCCAGCCACATTGGTGGATTTGGAATGGCATTGGTATGAAAATCTTCTTCTGAGATCCTCTCAGACCAATCCTTAAATTGTGTGCTGTGATACTCCATACCATTATTAGTGTTGACTTTAGCAACGCTTGAATATAAATAATCGAGTTCTACAAGAGCTACCCAACCAGTTTTAACTCCCAACAAAGCTGCATTTTCATACCATTTTTTTGCTTGCTCAATATCTTCCTTAGTTCCATTTTGTTGATATATAGTTGCGAGATTAAACATAGCATCAGCATGGCCATTATCGGCAGCTCGAAGCCACCAAGTAGATGCCTCTAAAGAGTTTTTATGTGTGCCTTCCCCTTGCTGATACATTAAGCCAAGGTTAAACATAGCTGCTGCATGACCTTTATCAGCAGCTTTTTTCCATAGCTCTCGTGACAGAGCAAGATCTTGGTTAATACCAAGACCCTGTTGATACATTAGGCCTAGGTTTACCATTGCGCTGGCATCGCCTGCATTAACTGCTTTCGTAAGCCAATAATATGCCAAGTTATAATCTTGTTTAACACCTAGCCCTTGCTTATACATTAATCCTAAGTTAGCCATTGCATCGCAATTGTCTGTATTGGCGGCCTGCTCCATCCACTTAAATGCTTGAGAATAATCTTGGTTTGTGCCATCGCTTTGAAGATACATTAGCCCTAAGTTGACCATCGCACCAACATTGCCATAATTTACAGCTCTCTCATACAGATCTCGTGCTTTTGTGAGATTTGAGCTTATACCTAGACCTTTTTGATAGATTAATCCTAAATTTACTAATGCATTAATGTTGCCACCCTCGACTGCTAGCTCAAGCCACCTAAATGCTTCTTGAAAGTTCTGAGTTACACCAATACCTTGTAAATACATTTTACCTAAATTGCCCATCCCACTAGTATCACCAGCTTTAGCTGCCCGCTCGTACCATATTTTTGCCTGAGTGAGATTTATTGAAACACCTAAACCTTGATGATAAAGGCAACCAATGTTGAACATTGAACGAGCATTTCCTGCATTAGTAGCCTGTTCATACCACATCCTAGCTTGCTCAAAACTTTGAACTACACCATGGCCTTGTTGATATATCACCCCAAGAGCATCCATTGCAATACTGTTGCCAGCGTTAGCTGCCTGCTCAAAAAACTCTTTGGCTAATAAAAAATCATTTACAACTAAGTCTCCATGAAAATACATCAATCCGAGACTTAACTTTGCATTATCATTCCCTGCATCAGCTGCTTTTTTAAACCATTTTAGCGCTAAGGAGGTATTTTGAGGAGTTCCAAGACCTTGCTTATATATGACCCCTAGATTATACATCGCATTAGTGTTACAAGCTTCCGCGGATTTTTCGAACCAACTCAATGCTATAGAAGAATTGGGGGGGACACCACATCCATTTTGATACATTAATCCTAGATTGAACATTGCTCCAGGATCACCAGCATCAGCAGCTGTCTGATAACATTTATGGGCATAATCGAGGTCTTGTTGAACACCAAGCCCATGTTCGTACATCGCACCTAAATATCTAAGCACAGAGGTGTCGCCACCCTCAACCGCCATCTCATACCAGAACTTTGCTAATTCATAATCCTTCGGAACAATAATGCCATCTTGATAAATCAAACCTAAGTCAAGCATTGCGTTAACATCACCATCATGTGCTTTCCTTAGAATATTTTTTAGTGTTTTTTTATTGTCACGTACCATTGTCATCTCTTTTATAAATTGTCATTCGATTCAAGCCGGTTTCATTTGGCTCATTTGTATAATTTTACCTATGCAACTTAAATAATGTTCTCATCGTAATAAAAAATCATCATTTCATAAATCGGCCAAGATCATTACTTCCGCAGCCTAAAGACTTAAACATTTTAGACTTACTTACAACTACTTCAAGCCTTAATCATCCCCTCATATGGGCTAGGGAAGGTGCGAATAAGCGGGGAAATTCTTCTCGGCTGACTCAGTCATTTCATTTCTTCATGTTTGAGCCGATTTTTTCTCCCGTAAATGCCTTGAATCAGCCTATTTAGACCGTTTCT